>NZ_JAEQCB010000179.1:0-11545 GCF_020738785.1 Microcoleus sp. PH2017_05_CCC_O_A
GATTTATTAGCGAGTTATCCTGAGTTTGTGGCGGGAGTGGCTGTCGATGTGGTGCAACAAGCGCGATCGACTTTGTTAAATCAACCGTTTGTGCGAGAAGCAGGAAGTTCGGCAACGGATTTTGTAACGGATTTAACGGATGTCAAAGAAGGAAGTTCGGCAGCGGATTATGTAACGAATTTAACGGATGTTAAAGATAGAGGTTCGGCAACGACAGCGGTTAATCAGTTTATCAGAATACCAGAAGTTGCAGGGAATAGTTTAGTAATAGCTAAAATTGAGTCCGTAAAGATTACAGAAAATAAATCTGCTGCACCTTCTATACCTGCGCCGATTCTCCGCAAAAAACCAATTCCTTATTCACAATCTGTCTTTTTGCCGATCGCCCCAATCGAACTCTACTTTGACATCGAAGCCGAACCGGAGTTAAATTTAGATTATCTCCACGGAGTATTAGTTGTTGACAGGTACAACAACACTGAAAAATTCCACGGCTTCCTGGCAGAATCACCGGCTGAGGAAGGTGCAATCTGGGAGCAATTTTTAGAACTAATGTGGGCTTATCCCATTGCTCCGATTTTCCACTTTTGTGACTACGAAGTCAAGACTTTTAAGCGACTGGCTAAACTTTACAACACTCCAGCTTACTTGTGGAAGCCTGTGCTGAAAAGGTTTGTGGATATTCACAAGCAAGTGACGCAGCAAGCGATTATGCCGGTGGAAAGTTACGCACTCAAACCCATTGCGCGCTGGTTGGGTTTTGACTGGCGCGATGCTAAGGCTAACGGTGCTCAGTGTGTCTGTTGGTACGATGATTGGCTCAAAACGGGCGATCGCGATCTCTTGGAGGCGATCGTCCGCTACAATGAGGACGACTGTCGCGCTACTTACATCGTTAAAGATTGGTTGACTAATTTTTTGTTGAGTCAGAAACAGTAATTTTCTGATTGAACGAACCGCGAAGACGCAAAGGCCGCGAAGCAAGAAAGATAAGAAGATAGTAAGATGCACAATTTAGGGAAAATACTTATATTTATTGCCTGTTTTTTGATGGCAGCAACTGTTGCTATTTTTGTCAATCTTTCGGCCCAATCTTTCGCTGTTACCAAAATAGATTTTATCGGTAGGGCAATATTTCCAACAGGTTCTCCCTTTGGGGGGACAGAAATTGGCGGACTTTCGGGAATTACCTATGATGCGGAGAAACAAGTTTATTATGCTATTTCTGATGACCGCAGCAGCAAGGCTCCGGCGCGCTTCTATTCTCTGAAAATTAACTTGGCATCTGGTAAGCTGGAGAAAGACAATATTGAATTTACTGGTGTGACGACTTTATTAGATGAAAACGGTAAAAGTTTTCCCGAATTCAGTTTAGATCCCGAAGGGATAACTTTTACTGGCAAAAGCGTGTTTGTTTCTTCTGAGGGAGATGTCGATCGCCAAATCGCTCCTTTCATCAAAGAATTCTCCCTGGATGGTAAACTGCTGAAAACGCTTTTAATTCCTGACCTATTTTTGCCCGATGCCAAAGGCACCAAAGGCATCCGCAACAATCTCGCCTTTGAAAGCTTGACTTTAACTGCCGATCGCAAATACCTATTCACCGCCACCGAAAACGCTACAGTTCAAGATGGCGCCGTAACTTCCCTGGAAAAAGGCAGCCCGTGCCGGATTTTGCGGTACGATGCTGCGAGTGGCAATCCAGATGCCTCCTTTGCCTACATCACGGAACCGCTACCCCCTGGTGCCAATCCTGTGGGAAAATTAACTAGCAACGGTTTAGTGGATTTATTGGCGATCGACGACAAGCGCTTGCTGAGTTTAGAGCGCGCTTTCTCCCTGGAAACCGGCACGACGATCAGAATTTTTGAGATTTCTTTGGAAAAAGCCGATCGCATTGAAGCACTCCCAAGCCTCAAAACCCGTATCAGCGAGGTTTCCCCCGCCCAAAAACGGCTGCTGCTGGATTTGGAAACTCTGAAAATTCCCCTAGACAACATTGAGGGCTTGACATTTGGCCCCGATTTAGCCGATGGTACCAGAGGCCTGATTTTGGTAAGCGACAACAACTTCAGTCCCCTGCAAGAGACTCAAATTTTGGGCTTCCAAATAAAAGTTCAAAAAACCTCTTGACAAACGGTGCAGTTATCTGCATAATAGAAATTGTGCCTGAAACAAAGGCAAAACGAGGGACAGTAGTTCAATTGGTTAGAGCACCGCCCTGTCACGGCGGAAGTTGCGGGTTCGAGCCCCGTCTGTCCCGTTCTCTCGTAGCAAAGCTTTTAAAGTTTTGATAGATTTGTCGGATCTACCGCTAACGTAGTTTGCGCTCAAAATCCGCTCAAAATGAATATTAATCCGTCAAAAGATAGGAAAGCGATCCGGCTTCAATTTACTGTTGAGGGCGCTAGGTTTTCGTTCTCGCCTTTGCCCGGTGGAAAATGGGAGAATAAGCGCGATCGGCAATTGGTCGCAGCGATCGCCACAAAAATCGAAAATGATATTCTTGCTGGAAATTTTGATCCATCCCTAGGAAGGTATCGCCACAAGTTATCTGCCGCTCAAACTCCGCTTCGGGTAAAAGCTAATCCCAAGATTTGCTGGCTTGAACTTTGGGATGCTTGGGTTGTTTCTCTTGACTTGCCAATTTCAACCGCAGCAGATCATTATGCTTGTGTCCGAGCCATGCTTGTAAAATCGGGAAATCCTTCGCTTGATAATACTGAATGGCTGCAAATTAGTGAGTTGGCTGCGAGCACGTTTAATCGCAGATTGTCTATGTTGCGATCGTGCTTGTTGTGGGCCGTAGAAGAGGGCTTGATTAAGCCAGCGGATAATCCTTTGAAAAGGGTTCGCTCTCGCACGGCAACAGAAGATGAGCGACAGCGATCGGACAAGAAAAAAGCGCCATTGTCAGACGCTGAAATCGAAAAAATATTAAATTACGTCGATCGGGTCTATATCACTTACGCACCGTTTGTGCGATTTTTACTTTTTTCGGGAGTGAGGACTGGGGAAGCTGTCGGGTTAACTTGGGACAGTGTTGATTTAGAAAAGCGCCTGATTTTTATCAGGCAGTCGGTGTCTCGGCAGCGGGGGAAATACCAGAAAAT
Source organism: Microcoleus sp. PH2017_05_CCC_O_A (assembly GCF_020738785.1). Lineage (NCBI taxonomy): Bacteria > Bacillati > Cyanobacteriota > Cyanophyceae > Oscillatoriales > Microcoleaceae > Microcoleus > Microcoleus sp. PH2017_05_CCC_O_A. Next base: position 3,114 of record NZ_JAEQCB010000179.1, read on the forward strand.
TTGTAAATCTCCCAAGACCAAAGAATCTGTCCGCACTTTGAAGATGTCCGATCGTGTCTTTGTTCTTTTTAGCTCAATAATTACCGAGAATGCTTGTGGTCTAATTTTTAAAAGCCCCAAGGGGCAAATTATAGATCATGGCAATTTTCGTTCTCAATGTTGGATGCCCACATTATTGTTTTTGGATATTCCTTACAGAAAGCCCTACGCTACGCGACACACTCTTCTGAGTCAAGCCCTTGAAAGTGGCTTGTCGGTGCCACAAGTTGCTCAAATTGCTGGGCATCGCGACGGTAAAATGATCCTTCAGCACTACGGCCACGTTATAAATCAGCCACAATTGCCTTAGTTATAGTTAACCGAGAGTGGAATTGACTTGATGCCGGATTTTGCGATCGCCTCCATGCGATCGCAAAATCTCTGCCATCCCGGGAAATTTTTCAGTACGATGCACCCTGCACTTCCCGGCACGTTAGCATCAAAGTGGATGCCTAGCTCGCTTCTGACATGACCGGACTCTGATACCGGGTCAGGTGTTATGTGAAAGAAAAATCCTTCAATTCCTCGTGTGGGGAGCCAATAAGGCACCGTTGGGATTTGGTACTCGAAACCACTAGGAATCGGGCCTTTTCCTCTCGCCCATTCATCGCCTGGTTGTTGCCACTGAGTGCATCCTGAGGTGGCTGAATATTCAATATATCCCTTGTCGGGATAAGTTAATTTCAGGCTTCCATAGATTAAGTCGTTAGATGCCGCTAAAGACATCGTAAAGGCGAGTGAATGGCGCTTCATATAACTCCGTTATTTTTGCAGGGGTGACGGAGCCAAGAAAGCTCCTATGACGGCAATTATTGTAATTATTAATTCAATTAAGCTTGGTGGAATTGGCTGCGCCTCTAATATTACAATTATCAGTCCTAGGCAAGAAACGAAAGCGCAAAGACATATACAAAACAATGCAATACGTAGTGAGATTTTGTCCATTAGTCTTTCCTGTTCTGGAATGTAATTTTGGAGACCCAATCGAGAATTTGAGCTATTTGTTCCCCTTGGAATTTCACCTGTTGAGCTTGCAATTTCATTTGCTGCGCCATGTGTTCCCGTTGCTTGACTGCTTCCTTTATCTCTATTTCCCTTAATCGAATTTCTTCTAAGTGTTCTTTTCTTTGCTGTTTTCTGGCTTGCCAGAAACTTATCGACAACCCAAGAAAAGCGACGATTAGCCCAAGGGAAGCAATTACGGTGGTAGCAATATCTGCCTTGATTAGGTCAACGAGCTTCTGCATTTTGAAGGGTCAGGTATTCTTTTACAACCACTGTTGTGTTAATGAAAAGTAGGGCCGCTGTAGGTACTGACTTCACCAGTTCTTCATCTATCTGAAGAAATCTCGGAGGTGTTGAGCAAAGAGCTCCATTCCATGTAAATGGGTAGTATTTGTCTTTCCCGCCGTCATAGACTCCCCATCTTCTTAGTCCAAACGGCTTGGCTTGCCAGTGCACCAAGCAAAAACTGCCTGCGAGGTGGAACTTGTCAATTATTGGATTGAAGTCCATCTTTAGCTCGAAGTCTGGGAGGTGTGGGTATGTTAGTTTTACCCGCCCTTTCTCTGTTTCTGCAACTACAATTGGTTTCATTTTTCTTGCTGACCATATTGATTCAATGATGGCGAAATACGGATTTCGCCATCATTGAATTGGGAAGTGCTACGCGACTGGTTGTTCAGTCTGTCCTGTTTGTACTGGAGCATCAATCTGCTCGCCGACCTGATTGACTAGGTTTTCTAAAGCCATGATGGCTTCGTTAAGCGAGGCTTCGTTTTGCCCAGAACCCCCGGTTCTTTCGTCCACTTGTTTCGTGTAATTGAAGTTGGCAGAAATTGCGGCTAAAATTACCCGTGCGAATCTTGGTTCCATTGGTTTAACTGGGTTTGATTGTTTGCTTGACTGGCTATCAAACGTATCTTTGACGTTGACTAGCTTCGTTTATTTTAAGGTATTTGTTGTGGATTGTCCACTAGGTTTTCAAGTTGTTCGGTGATGTCTTCTAACTGCCCAATAATATCATCAAAACCTGGGCTGCTATCGTCACTTACAGCGATGATTCGACAGTGGAATCCTGTCGAAGGGTTTATCAATAGGCGCATCGAAAACAGGTCGTTCCGATATCGAAAACTTGGAATCCGAATGAAGTCGATTGTGTTTATAGAGCCCTGAAAAGCACACAGTCTTTCAATCAATGGTGCTTCTTGTATTCGAGAAAATAAAGCTACCGCTACCTCGACGAATTCCCCTGTTTTCACATATTCACCCGTGTCATCGGACTGGAACACCAAGAACAATGTGTTCGGCGGAAACCAGTCCGTGTAAACCGGAGTAGCGGTGATGATTTGCGTGTCTATAATAACAGTAAGTGCAGGCATTTAGCCATAGTTTTCGCCGTGATAGGTCAAGCTCAAAGGGGATTTTGGTGATAAGAATGTGCTAGTAGAAGTATAATCGTACACCTCTTTTATTTGTTCGATTTGATTGTTGTCCCCTGGCGCGTAGGGGACGACAATCTTAAAGTTACTCTCGCCAGTCTTGTTGTCAGGTGAGCCGAAACACGCGGAGATATGACGCGGTTCCGCATTGCTAAGACGGTCAATCGTTGGGTTGTTGGTTGCCACTTGACGGGCTAAGAGTGACGGTGTTACGGGAGTTAATTCGTCGCCATTCTCATCGTAATATTGCCTTTGGTTGATTAAAGCGTCCTCTAAATTGTCCTGAGTGTATCTAATTTTTAAATCTCTACCCCTGACCGTTCTGCGCGTGTTAATTTTGCTGGCGCTACTCACTCAGACTCAACACCTACGATACAGACGTTTTCCACGCCGGACATCTCAGTATCATCCAAGAAATCGACGGCGGATTCGGCATCGTCAAACGACAGCAAATCGCACAAATCCGGCTCAATAGTGTTAGTTTTAGCTTCACGCAAATCTATCCAGTTAATAGAATTGCCCGACGCGCGCCGGACGGATTGATTCGCCCCAAAAAAGGAAATGATACCATCCGAATTGCATTCGGTTTTGAGTATGATAAATCTCATAAGTCCCTCAAGTTTAATTGAATGCGTTCTCCAATATTTTTATTGGTGACAATTTCTGGATTTTGGTTTATCTCATTCCAGAAATCAAGCCATTCCGGGGTTCCGGGTTGAAATGGATATTGGATTTTGTGTCCCTCCCCCGAAGCATCCCAGAGTAGCGCTTCCCTTGGTCGAACTGTTCGTGGCAAAGCGCAAAATCCTGCGCTTTGTGAAGAGTTGCTTTTGAATATTTCGGGCAAAAAAGACTCTTTCGCGAGCACCGATAACGATGCGAAAAAATAAGTTTTGCCCGTGTCCGTGACGTAATTTGCCCGGTACAGCATTACGGAGTAGCAGTAGGGAGAGCAGTGGGATTTTTAGAGGAAAATCGCTTGTCCCACTCCCCTCTGTATCCCAGGCACATTGTGTGCGGCACGGCTCGCAGCGCTAATCCACAAGCCCTAATCAATTCAGGATCGCGACTGCTCATGGGAACGAGCATTTCAGATTTTGCGGCCTTGATCTCTGAAGCCGCACCTGGGGTAGCCCCATCAGCTTTCTCGACAACTCTGCGGTTCTGTAGCATCACTACCCTGAATCGCCTGTGCTCGAAGGTCACTTGTCTGAATCCAGGGCATCTGGCACTTGACGTGTTGATTGGACCACCACTTGCAGTTAAGCAGTTGTTGATTGCTGTTGCGTACTGGGCATAAGGGATATTTCCTGCCAAGTTGGTAGCCATCTTGAAGGCTTTTGAAGCCATTTCAAACGAGCCGTCTGTTTCGTAGTTCATGGTACCCACATACGACGTTTCCTTCTCGCCTGCGTCGGTGTCCGTTATGGGTAGTGGCACAGGAGGCAACACGCTTGATGTGGGATCTAGTAAATCGATGATATTCCGCCAAGTCTCACCTTCAAGTGATACGCAAATAACCCGAGCAATTTGATTTAATTGGCCTGCAATAGTAGCCGACGCTGCTACTAAGTTAGTTTTGCTGGGAACAGGGATACTCACTGTTTTCCCCGCTTCAAACCAAAACTTAAGTTTTCTCGGGCTCCACGAGTATCCCTCTTCGTCTTCGCAGGGCACCCCCCTGGTATTGATCACGGTTCCGCCGACGGCGGCAATGATCGCATTAATCATTGCATCAGTGGTGCCGTCCGGTATCTTGAACGTGTATTTGTAATTAAAAGTTTGAGTCGCCGTACCCCAGTCAGGAAGATAATTGTTTCCCCGGAAGGTAATGCCTTCAGGCCTTGCCATCGTTAGACCTCACTTGCTAATTCAAGTGCAACTGGCATCAGATCGAAGGCCAGATTGTACGACTGCCTTAACGTGCCAGGGGCTACATTAAGCCCGGAAGCGATCGACGGATTAGGCTTTGTAACCGTCGCTTTGGTAGGCCGCGCTGTTGGTGCTAGAGCCGTTAATGCTGAGTGAGTGCGATCGACAATTTGCCGAATCACCTCCATCCCATTTCCTGTTGTGGCATTTGCCTCAGTCTCTGAGAGGCCGGGGAGAGATGTGAGGGGAATACGGATTTCGCCAGCAGCCGTGTCGAAGGTATATCCAGCGAAAATCTCGTTCGGTGCAATTTGCATAAGTCGAAAGTCGAGGTGATTTATTGACTCTTCAAGCCTAGCGAAAAGCGCCGTTCATGTCCGTTTTCTGAAGCAAAAACGACTCGTCGGGTTTAAAGGTAAAAACACTCGACGACCAGTTCGCGATGGTAGTTTCAGACGTTGATATGTAATAGGACAATATGCCATAATTATTTAAATATTTATTTATTGTAGGCAGCCCTTATGCAGTCAACCTTGATGACGGTAAAGATAACGAGCGACCTTCTGCTCAAGCTCAAACAGCGAGCTCTGAACGAAAAAAAGAAGATGTGGGAGGTCGTGGCAGACGCATTAAATAAATATTTAAATACATAAATATTTTTATAAATATCAATTTATGTTACCCGTTGGTCACTCGGCGAGTGTTTTTCTTATCTTGTATAAATGCGAAGAAAAAACAAGAAGCATTGCAAAACCTACCCCAGCACTTTTTATGCAGGTGCCGGGGCGCAGGCAAATCCGCCTTCTTGTATTTCGCTTCGCAATTATTGTGCTAAGTATTTTTTGAGCAGACCGCAGGTTTTGCGATTGCTTAAGAAAAAAGAGTTGTGCGCCGTAAGTTTCAAGAAAAATCTTTTTATTATTGATAAACCACCGGAGGAATAATGGGAGCAATTTACAATTTAAACCCCACACAGTCTCAGCAGCAGCCCCCCCTATCTCGAAATGCAAAAACCCCCGTTGCTGTCAGTGTTACTACAACAGCATCGGTTGCGCTTGCTGCTAATGCTAACAGAGCGGGTTTCTCTTTTTATAATGCAGGTCCCGCCACCATTTTTATGCGCGAGGGTTCGACAGTAACCCCTCTCCTTTATGGACAGCCAGTGCCTGCCGGGTATCACTATGATAGTGAGCCAAGTGCTTTTCGCTATACGGGGGCTGTGAGCTTGGTTACGGCGTCTGGGACGGCAAGTGTGATGATGAGCGAGGCCATTGTTTAATGGGGACAATTACTAACTTAAATAGTGGTGTAGTAGGTTTTCAAGTTAAAGTTGTAAATACAACTATTCCTGCTATGGCATCAAGTCAGACGGGTGTCGATCTTGCCTCGGTTTTTGGCGCCAACTTCGATTTATCGAGAATCAGGGGCGTAAGTGCGATCGCTACTATAGGCACGGGTTTTCTCCGTGTTGTTCCTGGAGGCATTGGCTTGCCGGGGCATAGTTACTTCCTGTCAGTATCGAATACTTTTCTCCTTGTTCGCACAACGACCGACTCTGCGTCGATCCTGGGGATACCAGTAAGAGTTATTATTTGGTATGAATAATCATGCCTTCTGAACCTTTATTCACAAACTTTTTCGGCGCCGGCGCAACCCAAACCGCCACTCAAGTCATTATCCTAAAAAATGATTTAGTTGCACCAGTGGGAATTGTGCCAAGCTACACCTTCACCCCCGCTGCGGTCAATAATGCCGAGTCAACGGCATTGGCTGTTTTCTTGAGGTGGCAGCGCAATCAAGACCAGAGCACGGATTCTCAATTCCGTATTTCTCCCTTCGAGCAATCGCTCGAATTTCAGTTCAATAAGTGGTTGCGAAGGTATTCTTGTCAAGTTGAAATTTGGCAAGACGATGCAACGTCTTCGATACCAAATCCCAATTCAATATAATAACTGTCAACTATGGCGATCGACAAACCTTTAACGACTTTTTTCGGCCCTGGGGCTACTCAGACCGCGACTTCTGTCACCATTTTGAAAGCCGACTTGGTGAGCACTCGCAACCCGCTGGGCTTTGTTGGCTTAACGGCAGCCGCCAATAATACAAGCGAGAGCATTATTGGAGCTATGTTCCTTCGTTTCAACGAGCAGCAAGACACCTCGAACGACGCGCAGTTTGCCATTTTCCCGCAGGGGACTTCGATCATCAACGAGGTATCGGATGGGGTGAGCAAGCCCTTCACCCAGTACATCTTCACGGTTCGGATACTGGAACCAAGATTGACTGAGACGCCAAATCCTAACTTGATTTGATTCGGAGAAAACAATGGCAGCAGCATTCACGAACCAACCTCGATCGACCAGTTGGGGCAAGGGAATTTTTCCTCAATGCAACAACAGCAATCTGGAAACCCGCAGATGCAGGGATTTGGGGGGCAGCCCGGAGGGATGAATGGCAATATTTATCCACTCGGGCAGCAATTTGGACACACCACGATTTATGCCGTGGTGGAGAGTGGGCAACCTATCATCATCGACCCTAAAACAGGTGAAAAATATCCCCCGGGCTATATTCCCACTATTCAAGATCCAAACACCTGGGAGCAGTGGCAACCCGGACAATCCTGGGCTGAAACAATGGAGCTGGCTAATGCGGAATTTTCGGAAGGAATGAGGCAGGCTGTAGAAACTCTTGTAAGGCCGGGCGAAGAAGCGGCCGCCGAGACGGCGCAGGGATTCTTGAAAGACTTGAGTGGCGCTGCCAACAAGTGGGCGGGACAAGCCTCTCAGAATTTGTATGGCAAGGACAACAAAACCCTAAAGGACATCCAAGCACGAGCTAGCGAAGCCGGGAAGCAAGTAATCAATCAAGCCCCACAAGTTGCACAACAAGCCATGAAACAAGCCCCACAGATTGCCCAGCGGGCGGGGCAAACGGCGAGTCAAGTAACAGGGCAAGCTGCTAAATTTTTCAGCGGGAACGGTAGCGCAGCCCCCGCCAGCGGTGGTGAAATGAGATCGGCTCTTACTTCTGTTGCAGGCAATCGTGCCTTTGTCTCTGGAACTACTAGGAGGAATTAAATGGCGATCGATATGCCCGATCGAATTGCTCAAATTGCCGCAAAAATAACGCCCGCCGCTACGGTATTGGGAGTGGGCATTAATTACCAAGGGTACATGGCCTCAGTTCGCTGCATGGCATACCTGGATTCTATCAGTGAAACGTTCGCCCCCAATATTTTGCCCACGGATACGGAATCGCAAAAAGAACAGAAAAATCAATTCTTCAGAGCCAATCCCAAAAAAGGGTTGATGGTCTATTTGCGAAGTCCCACAAACCAGGATTTTGAGGTGGGGCTGATAGACCTATACAACGTCAAGCCTGTATTCTTGGCCGGGATAGACGAATACTTCTCTGGAATCACAATATACGGGATAAGATTCGGGTGGCGAATTATCGCCAAAATAATAGATCGCGGATTTGGGTTGTTACAAAACAATACTGGTGCAGGGAAACAGAATGATTGGCTGTCTATAACCGGGTATGTGGAAGAGAAATCCGGCTTGCTTCAAGACCATAACAACATTGTTTACAATTTTATCCAGTAATGCTTAATTGTTGTAATAATTTAAATAGAAGCCAGTCGGGTTCTTCGGGAGGACTGACAGAAGATGTTACTACTACAGCCACCATTGGGACTTCTTCGACTGCCATCCTATCAGCGAATGCAAGCCGAAAGCTCGTAAAACTTTATTTAACTTCTTTATCTAATCCTGCGGGAGAATGCTGGATTAGATACGGGGCTGGGGCGACACTGGCAAACTCAGCACATCCTTTGCCTCTGCGACATTTGTTGATAATTGATGAGCAAGCTGCAAATGCAATTTCCGCTATTTGCTCCCCTGGAACAGCTCAATTGCGGGTAAGCGTCGCGAATGCCTTATGAAGAATTTTGGAGTGTATCAGCCGCCTTCTGGGATCGAAAATGTTAGGCGATCGACGCAGATTAATTCAATTAATAATTTGAACAATCCTAGGCGAAGATTTGATGAAATGATCGAGCAAGGATGGGGAGGCAAC
>NZ_JAEQCB010000180.1:0-28190 GCF_020738785.1 Microcoleus sp. PH2017_05_CCC_O_A
ATATTTAATTTCTACTTGTTGGACTTGAGTTAAAATTGTCATTTTTCAATTTTTCTCAAAATTAATTAATTTAATCTCTGGTGTAAATCAACTTTTTAAGGTTCGTAGTGAGGACTTCAGTCTTCTCTCATTTGATGAGGACTGAAGTCCTCACTACAAACCTAGCTAATTTGATGCTGCGTCCTGGACTTTCAGATGGATCTGACTGTTTGCAGATACAGAGAATTTAACGGTGCATCTCATTGTGGCAAGGGCGAAGCATTTCGGCACATAATTTATGAACCAGAATCAGAGATTTACTGCCGAAATGCTTCGCCCCTACGAATAGATTTGTAAAAAGGAGATGCTCCCGAATTTAAACTTTATTAATTCCTCTTTCTAAAATAATCATCTCCGAGCCAACAACCGGACTTCTCGCTATTAACTTACCTTCCAGATTTGCAATTTGTAATTTGCTGAAATCCAGTGAGTTAGCTTCTTTCCACATTTGACTGGCGAGCTGATTTTGCTCTACATCGCTGAGTTTGTACCAATCTTCAGCGACTTTGACAGTCAAAAGACCGATCGAGAAATCAGCATCAACAGACTTAACTAAACCGCCGCCCAGTCGATTAGTAATTTCAGCAACTTGATTTTGAATCGCCGCAATCAGAGACTGTTCCGGCGTCAGTGGTGGCGGCGGGAGAATTTCTACAGGTTCCGGTTTTTTCGGCGCTGCTAAATCGGGCAATTTGCTTTTAAAATTAGCGGGTGTAGGCTGAGAATTTGCGATCGCCTCTGGGGATTTCGCTGTTCCCGGCGCCACAAAATCGTCAAAGGTTGGGGATAGCTGTGCTGCTGGGATAGGCGCTTTTGCTAATTTCTGGGGCGGTTTTGCCGAGAAACTGTTGAAAGTTAAACCGATCGCAACGATGAGAATTGCAGCTAAGGAGGCGTTTAAAATTGGATCGGACAGCTTGGCGTTCGCAGATGCAGGTAGGAACGATCGAACTAACCGCACAATACTTTGCCAAAGTACGCCGACTTTCCCTAAAAAACTGCCGCCCGCGGGTTTAGATACAGGCTTTTTAGCGAATTTTACCCCAGCTTTTGGCGGGGGAACGCTGTTAACTTTCGCAGGCGGAGGAGGAGTTGTTGCTGAGTTGGAAGCAGTTGGTGCGGGCTTTTGGGGCTGCAAAGGAGGTTCTGCTGCTAATTTTTTTCCCCCTTTTCCCAAATTCCCAATCGAGGTCATCAAAGCTTTGATTTTCTCATTTGTGGGAACAGAACTGCTAGCATTTTTAGCTGTGGTGCGAGTCGCGGCCGACTTTGCTGGGGAATCTACCTCCGGTGTCGGAGATTCAAACGGTTCTGGAGTTGGTTGGTTTAGTGGTTCTTCTGACATTTTATCTGCCTTGGAGCGTTACAAATATATCTAAACAGGATAAATTTTAGGTGAGCCATCTCATCCTTAATTTATCATTTCATTAGTTCTACCCAAATTTCTCATGAGCATCAAACGCCGTCACTTTCTAATTTTAGGCAGTCTGAGCGCCCTAGGTTTGGCCGGAGTCTCGAAAATGCTTCAGCTTCGGACTTCCTGGGGTAAAGACGCCAATGCTGCTGTGCCTTCTAACCTTGAGGCCCAAAGGGCGATCGTCCCATTGCCGGCCTCACCGCCTATTTTACGCTTTATTTCGCTGGCCGACACCGGTACCGGCGCTGAAGGTCAGTATGCTGTGGCTGAGGCGATGGCGCAATATCACCGGGAAAATCCTTTTAACATAGCTGTTCTCGCCGGCGATAATATCTACAATAACGGCGAAATTGAAAAAATTAATGCTGTTTTTGAGAAACCTTATCAGCCGTTATTGCAGCAAGGCGTTAAATTTTATGCTTGTTTGGGAAATCACGACATTCGCACTGCTAACGGCGACCAGCAAGTTAAATATCCGGGTTTTAATATGCAAGGTCGCTACTATACTTTTCGGCGCGATCCGGTACAGTTTTTTGCATTAGATACCAATGACAATGCTGACTGGAAAAATCAGCTTGTTTGGCTGGAGAAAGAGTTAAGCCAAAGCACTGCACCCTGGAAAGTTGTGTTCGGTCACCACCAGATTTATTCCTCTGGCGTGTATGGATTGAATCAACCTTTTATTAAGACTTTGACGCCTTTGTTTCAAAAATACGGCGTGCAGCTTTATATCAACGGACACGAACACAGTTACGAACGCACCCGCTCGATTGACGGTACGACTTATTTAATTTGCGGTGCTGGCGGAGGGACTCGTCCGGTGGGGCGTTCTGAGTGGACGGAGTTTTCTGCTAGCCGCCTGAGTTTTGCGACGTTTGATGTCTATGAAGACCGGATGTTTGTCAGTGCGATCGGTACTGACAAGCGGGTTTTTGACCGGGGAGTGCTAAAAGTGCGATCGGCTTAATTCAAATTATATTCAGGAGCAAACAAAATGAATAGGGGTTGTAGAGCCAATAAAACGGTTTTGTTTTAGAAGCAACTGTAGAAGGTACGTTGAGAGGTCAACGGCATCCCCTAAGTCTATCAAAACCGCATAAAATAGCCAACTAGCCCAGATTTAAATCTGGATTCCGTTGAGCAAACCTGTCCATAAATAACTTAAATTTAAAAGTCTCTTTACTGTACAAAATATATCTTCAATTCGCCAGCGTCTTTGATACAAATCTGCCACTACATAGGGGGGTAATATTTTAGGTTCTCGGACACTTGTTAGATAAGAACGCCAGGATTTCTTTGAGCGAACTTGTACTAATCTTATAGTCCAATACGGTTTACTTAAAATTGTCCGAAGAGAGGAACGAAGCATAAGCCCTAGCCCTTTCAGGGCGGCTTCGCCAACGGGCAGGCTTCGCCAACGCAGTATCTATTTTTCATAGGGTTTTACCCCCAGGGCCCCTGCACCTATCTAAATTATCTGGTTTTTGACATCATAAGTATTGGTTAATACCCGCTCGACCTGATAAGATGCACCTTTCTTAATCCGAGTAATAAATCCAATTTCTTGCTCGATTAATTTTTTCCAAAAAGCGAAGTGATAGAAGCCTCCTACCATACAGCAAGATTTTTGGCTTAACTGTTTTTAGGAAATCTTCCTCGAACATGAGTATCTGCTTGTTTCGGATTTTCCCAAAAACAAATTTCTTCGGGAAGATGAGTTACTAGGTCTACGATTACTCCCATTTTTCCGGATAATTGACCAATTGGAAAATCTGATAAACTTTCTAGTTTACGAAATAATGCTTCTAATGTTGAGCCGTCAGCTATCCAGATATTTTAAAAGTTTTTTAAGGCAAATTGTACGCTATCTGGTAATGGTCTCGATTTTCTCATCAACCATTTTTGTCGAAAATGAGGTAGTAATTCTTTAAACACTTTTTCAAATAAAATTGCTCTCAAAGTTAAAAATATGAGTGATAATACCATTTTTTTAAAGTTATGACAGACTTTGGCAAACAGGGAAAGTGTATAAATTACAATGTCTTGTCGTGTTCGATCTCTATCGGATCTTTACGGTGACGGATGCGGAGGTTATTAAAGAGATTAAACGATCGCTTTTTAGTTGGCTAGTTCCTGGCTTTGTGAAGGATACCGTTAACCTGACGTTGCGGCTTAGATCTTGATACTTTTAGGACTGATAATGTCGGCTCAATATTCGACATCAACAGACGTTTAAATATCTCAAATAATTATCGCTTCACAGATGCCTGTGAAGCGATAATTTTCGGAAAAGTCTATTAGCAATTTATCGGACGCGATCGCATTTTTAATTAGACAGCCGCCAACTGTGGAGTCGGACGCTTGCTGTTGCGGATACCCTCGATCGCACCAGCATAATCCTTCGCCTTAAATACCGCAGAACCAGCTACGATCGCATTTGCGCCCGCTTCCAACACCTGCCAAGTATTATCCACCTTCAAACCACCATCCACCTCAATCCAAGGATCGAGACCTCTCTCGTCGCACATTTGGCGCAACTTGCGGATTTTCGGCACAACAGTCGGAATAAAACTTTGACCGCCAAAGCCCGGGTTGACGCTCATAATCAGCACCAAATCGCAAAGTTCCAGCACGTGCTCGATCAACTCCAGCGGTGTCGAAGGATTCAAAACCACACCAGCCATTTTGCCCAATTCCCGAATTTGACCCAGGGTGCGGTGCAAGTGAGGCGAAGCATTGTGTTCGGCGTGCACCGAAATAATGTCAGCACCAGCCTTAGCGAAGTCCTCCACGTACTTCTCCGGCTCCACAATCATCAGGTGGACATCCAGGGGCTTGGTAGTAACCGGGCGAATTGCTTCGACAATCAGCGGCCCGATCGTAATATTAGGTACAAAGCGACCGTCCATCACATCTACGTGAATCCAGTCGGCGCCAGCGCGATCGACAGCCTGAATCTCTTCTCCAAGACGGCTAAAATCGGCTGATAATATTGATGGAGAAATAACGATCGATTTTTGGGATTTGGTCATGGCTAAGTCTGTTCTCCTGTCTCCTGTGCTGTATCCAGTTTATCAAAATGCGGCTCTCCAGGTCGAAAAGTTGTCAATAATAGGTAAAGGCAGGTTTAGCGGCCAAATTTTGCCTCTAAGAGACAATCTTTGTGCAAAACCTGCCCTGCTCTCCGAATTTTGGTTTAGGATATAAATTTTGCCTCTAACAAATAACTTGTGTGCAAAACTAGACCTTCTACAAATTTTCAGTAGCGAATTATGAAAAATAAAGATCCCTTAGACAATCCCGAACTCGATCGGGCAAGTCTGTTTGTACTAATGATCCCAGTCATCGGCTTTTTCCCCGCCCTGTGGAATCTTTACCGCCGTCAGGGCAGCCCCGAGCGCAAAGCCGTCAGCCGATTGGCAATTGCCCTTGCATTTAGCTGGCTCTTAGGACATATTCTTTTAGAAGCTGGAGCGATTTCTGCGGAATCTTCGACACTTACCATGTTATTAATGAGTAGCCTGCTGACAACTAGCTATTTTATCGTTGCCCTGGGACTGATGGTTCGCCTCTGGAAGCGTCAACCGCTATGGTTGCCCGGAATTAGCCGCGTAGCCGAGCAAGTGGTCGGCAAACATTTATCATAATTTAGGGTTCTTTTAAGCCCCTACCGTATTGATTGACTGCGTTTTCAGCTTGATACTACATATTGTCACGATCTTTTTTATTTTTGTTGTGTGTGAGGAAGCCGATGCCCGCTCAAAAAACTCCTAATCAAGACCCTATCAAACAATCAACCGCTCAACCTTCAACCAAAAAATCGCACCAACCGCATCGAGGCCGTTGGCTGGGTTTTGGTTTTGGTTTGGCTGGAGTAGCCATGCTCTCAGCCACAGCCGGAGCGCTGCTAGCCGTCTCCCTTTCCACAACGCCGCTTCAGCAACAAAAGTTGAGCCCTGAAGAAGCGGCGGTGTTTTCTCAAGGCGACATGGCAAAGCTCAACATGAAGATGCCGGAGCTGACTCGCCCAGTTAATATTTTAGTTCTAGGACTTAAGGTTCTGAGTTCAGACCTCGAAGGCCATCCCGATAAAGACAAGGGATACGATGTCTGGCAAAACTCTTTTAAGGGGTTAACCGATACTATGCTGTTGGTGAGGTTTGACCCTCAAAATAAAAAAATAAGCGTGCTTTCCATTCCGCGAGACACCCGCACCTATGTCGAAGGTAGGGGTGTCGTGAAAATCAACGAAGCTAATTACTACGGCGGCCCTGCTTCTTCAGCGAAGTCAGTGAGCGGACTGCTGGGCGGCGTGGGAATCGATCGCTATGTCACAGTCAATATTCAAGGCATCAAAAGTTTGGTAGATGCCCTGGGCGGGATTACGATTAATGTCCCTAAAGACATGAAGTATACCGATGAAAGTCAGCATTTATATATAGATTTAAAGGCTGGCAAACAACGTCTGAATGGCGAACAAATCGTACACTATTTGCTTTACCGACATGACGATTTAGGGGATATCGGGCGGGTACAGCGCCAGCAATTGTTGATGCGGGCTTTTGTGGAAGAGCAAGTTAATGTTGGTTTGCTCTCTCGGTTGCCGAAGATTTTATCGGTGATTCAGTCTCACCTTGATACTAATTTGAGTATAGAAGAATTGGTGGCTTTGGCTGGTTTTGCTACTCAAACCGATCGCGCTGGAGTGCAGATGTTGATGGTTCCGGGCAAATTCAGCGATCCTAAGGACTACAAGGCAAGTTTTTGGTTGCCAGACCAAAATGGCATCGAAACTCTGGTAGCAAAGCATTTTGACTTCGGTCAAAATACTTGGACAATCGAGAATGCTGATTCGACTTTTCTGAAGGTGGCGATTCAAGACAGTACGGGCGATCGATCGGCTGTTGAAGATTTTGCCAAGACTTTAACTCGGGCAGGCTATCGAAATGTGCAAGTTTCTAAAGCTTGGCCTGAACCGCTAGATGTAACGACGATTGTAGCTCAAGACGGGGACATTAAAAGTGCTGAAGCGATTCGCCAGTCTTTGGGTTTTGGAGAGGTGCTGGTTGAGAGTACCGGTTCTTTGCAGTCGGATGTGACAATCAGATTGGGTAAGGATTGGTTGAGTCAAAAAACTCAGTCTGGCGGAGGGCTTTAAGTCTTTGTGAACGGAGATATTTTTGCACTAATATCAGCAACAGGCAAGATGCCTGTTCCACAAAAATTAGATTTTATTGTGGAACGGGCATCTTGCCCGTTTATGAAAGGCTTATTGACAATGGTTCGATCGCCTCAGCCACCGCACCCACACCCAACCCAAAAAACTACCGATAAAATAAGACGGAAAATCCCACCAAGTAAAGGAGTTTCCCAATACCAATCGTCCCGGTAAAGTAGCTCTAGCTGCTTGTAAAAACGGAGGTTGCCACAGTTGCAGAAACTCCAATCCGCAGATAGCAATACACACTCCTATAGCAACCCAAACGAGGGAAGCTTGCGGCCACAAAAAAACTGTTAGCAAAATCCAAAATATTTCATAAGCTACGGCCCCGAAAAAATCGTTGAACCATTCCGGTGCAGGGCCGCGAGAAAACCTGACTGCGTAACCTAAAGGGATAATCACAGCAATGCTTATTAGCAAGGCTACTCGGTATTTGAAAAAACGGCGATCGGGATAAAATGGAGAATTCATTAAATTTGAGACAGGTTTTTTGTTCAATTTAACGATTGTACTGTAGTCTGAATTAGACATCTCCTAAAGAGCCACTCAAGGGCAGGCGTTCCGCCTAATCCCTACTTTCCACAAGAATTATGGAACAGGTCTATTATACTCTCAAAACAGTGACATGACATGAATGATTACATCGATCTTTACTGCGAACGTATTATTCCTGGTTTATGGAGTGAACCACTAAATGCTGTATCTAATATTTCTTTTTTCATTGCAGCATGGGCTATTTTTCAATTGACTCGGCAACAGCAAAAAGTACCGACTGGTATTTGGATATTGATTAGTTTAGCCACCAGTATAGGTATTGGAAGTACCCTATTTCATACATTTGCGACAGAATGGGCAGGATTGCTAGATATGATTCCTATTGTGCTCTTTCAGCTTGTTTTTTTATGGTTATATAGCCGTCAAGTAGTTAGAATGAAATATGGATATGCAGGAGGATTGCTAGTAGGATTTTTATTTGCAAGCAACTTCAGCAATCAATTTACAAATGTACTCAACGGTTCTCTTTCTTATGCTCCTACTTTTTTAGTATTACTAGGGCTTGGACTATATCACTACCAACAGCAAAAGCGTGAGCCATTTGTTCTATTAGCAGCATCGGGGGTATTCTTGTTAGCCCTTTTATTCCGAACTGTCGATCGCGCAATTTGTCCTTACTTTTCAACGGGCACTCATTTTCTTTGGCATCTTTGTAATGGTATTTTGCTGTACTTATCGGCAAGAGCATTAATCCTAAACAGGTCTATGATGGAGTAGGGTTTACTTAAGAAAAATCTGACTTGCCCAAAATGGCTATATTGCCAGAAAATCGTCAGATGAAATTCATCAAAAGCATTAAGTAAACCGTATTGCAATACAATCCACTCCATCAAGAGAAGAGTTTTGAACCGTATTGGGGCGCTTTTGGCGCAGAGGGAAGAGTATTGCGAGGGTTTTGGATGTCGTAAAAAAACCTTTTATCCCTCCCCTCTCTGTGTTCTCTGTGTTCTCTGCGGTAAAATATTCTTAATATCTACTTCACCTCTTTATAATCCAAAAATCGTCAGATGAAATTCATCAAAAGCGTTAAGTAAACCGTATTGGTCTATGATGGAGTAGGGAGCGATCGCCTCTACCCCTCTCCACATCCCTAAGCACCTCTTCTAGCAACATCCGCTCTAAATGCCGGGAGTAAGCTAAAATCTGCAATCTACCGATCGACTGGCGCAAAATCGTAACCTGCACCAGATTTAGAATCGGGTACAATTTGCAAAAGAACTACTTTGCTATTGCGATCGCCACTCGACAAAAATCTAATTTCCCCCGTTGCACCGCTAACTTTGAAATCCTCAGCAGCTAAGGCTTTAGCCAGCATCACTCGCCCCGCTTGACCGCTATTCGGAGCAATTTTGCCGATCGACCTTCCCATCCGCAACACCTGCACCGCATCGTAACTCATCGCCGTCCGCCAGCTAACATCAATTCCCCACAAATTTCTAGCTAATTCTACAAATTTTTGATTTTTACTATCAGCAAAATGCCAAGGTACAGAAATTATAGCCCCGTTCAAAGCTGCTCCACCCTGTTTCAATAAATCCGTATTGTATAGAGCATCACCGCCAATTATTGGCAAACCTTTTTGATTATTTTTAGCGATTTCCAGGAATGAATTTACAGTATCTGAATCTGGTAGGAAAACTAACACATCTGCTTCCATCCCATCGATGTGCGTCGCCGAATTTGGCTCAGATAAATCTACTTCTTTAACAACTTGACCGCCTTCCAGAATCAAAGTAGTAGAAAAAGCTGTTTGCAGAGACTTGCTATAAGAACTTTTGGAATTGTAAAAAACCGCAGCCGTGCTTTTTTTCATACCAGTTAACATATAGCGAGCTAAAGCCGTACCTGTAAATTGGTCGCTCGGTATCGTCCGAAAGAAATAGTTTACTCCGTCAGGGCGCCTCGGAACCGTTGCTAATTCAATGCTCGTGCTCGTAGGTGCGATCGCCACCATTTGATTTTGACTGTAAATTGGAGCAACTGCGATCGAAGTTTTGCTGGTGCCGTGACCGACAACCGCTAAAATACTGCTATCTGCAATCAGACTGTTCGCAATAGCCTTCGCCCGATTTTCATCGTTACCGTCATCAGCAATAACCACCTTTAAAGGCACTCCCGCCTTAATTGCTTCGTCTTGAGCTTGAGCTATCCCGCGCAAGATTTCCGCCGCCCCGCTGAGATTGTCGCCAATCGGAACTACTGCGGCAATTTTCAAAGCTTGTGCAGTACCGAGTCGAGCGTTATTGAGATAAATTAAAGTTTCCGCGTCTGTGCGATCGACTTTTACAGCCGCTTCTAGCTGACTTACCGCCGTTTTGAAGTCACCGCTGGCGATCGCGCGAACTCCTGCTTGCTTGTCAGGATTTGCCGTGCTAGCGAACAAAATGCGATCGCCCGCACTGATGTAACTGCTGGCATCTACAGGCGAGGAAGTTTCGGCATTTTCCGGTGTCACCCCAGGCAAAGAGGGCAATTGAGAATCGCTAGGATTCAGACTTCTCTCAGCTAAGTGTACAGCATCTTTGAGGATACTTATCAACTCTTTTTTGAAGACAAAAGCACCCGCACCTAAAGCAATTAAAAATATCAAAAATACATAAATAAGCCAGCTTTTGTTACTGCTTTTTTGAGAGTTATCTTGCTCGTGACTGCTCGCCAAAGTAGCCACTGTTGGCTCCTCCAAAGCTGCTAACATTTCCTTAGCATTAGCGAACCGACTTCGGGGGTGAAATCTAATCGCTTTATCCAGAACTGCGGCAAATCTCACACTCACCTTTGATGAATGATTCTGCCAAAGCATCTCCCGAGTTTGGGGGTCAGTTTCTAAATCCTGGGGCCACTTTCCAGTTAGTAAATAAATTGCCGTCAATCCCAAACTGTATAAATCGCTCGAATATTCGGGTCTCCCAGCGGCTTGTTCCGGAGCCATAAATTGGGGCGTTCCAATGGAGATTGTTACATCATTTAACCCAGCAGTTATCCCTTGATTAATTGTTTCCTTAACTACGCCGAAATCTATCAAAACTGGTTCGTCGTCAGACTTGCGTAATATAATATTTTGGGGTTTAATATCTCGGTGGATAATCTGTTTTTCGTGTATATAATCCAAAACTATTAGCAGACTTGTCAGGATTTTTTTAACTTCCTCCTCGTTCATTCTTCCAACAACTTTGACTCGGTTGTTAAGCGTTTCCCCGTCTATCCATTCCAGCGCCAAGAAAAATAAACCGTTTTCCTCAAAGTGCCCGTAAAGTTTGGGGATTTGAGAATGCCCTTCGCCCAACTTTTCCAAAACAGCAGCTTCTTGAGAGAAACGCTCTCGAACACTTTGATCGATATCAGGATTATTTGTCTGCGGCTTAAGCTGCTTAATGACGCAACACCGGTGCGAAGGCATTTGCGTGTCTTCGGCCAACAATGTTAAGCCAAAACCTCCTTCTCCCAACTTCTCAATTACCCGGTACCGATTGTTTAAAAGTTGTTCTGATTCTGGGTTGGGTTCCGGCGGCTGCAAAATCTCGCCGTTGATTTGCACGGGACTTTCTACTGCGAGAATTCCATATTTGCCACTCCCGTTTGGTTCGGTATGAATTAGCATGGATGTGTCGCCGTTGTCTTTTAACTTTCTCTTGAGTTCAAAAATGCGATCGACTATTATTTTCTCTTCGTCACCTGTTGGGGGACGCTTGTACAACACATTAAAAATCGCTGTCGGTGCGACATATTTGCCGTAGTGTTTGCTCAACAGCAGCAGCACGATATACTCTTCTTTGTTTAGGTCTATGCACTCGGAAGCTAGCTTGACGGTGCGGGTTTTAGTGTCGATGCTCAAGTTGTCCATACCGAAAAGTTTTATTGATAACTGAGAAATTAATAAAAATGCAAGTAATTGGTAAGAAATCGAGTATAGCCTTTATCAGGCAGATCTGGTACAATGACAGCACTGGGTAAACTACTGGAGAGATGTTTAGCTCGTCAACTGGATGGAATGCTCGTACCAGAGGCTGCAAAACAGGCTCGATCGCACGAGCGAGAAGGGACAATATCCTTAACCCTTAGACTTATTGTATAAATCTTCTATCGCTCCCGAAACCGCAGATAAACGCAGATAAACGCAGATGTATTTCCAGATAAGTCTTCTTAAAAATTTTCAAGTTCCGTTAATAGCGATCGCCCACAGGTAAGCTCAGTATAAACGCTGTTTGACCGAGGATAGCAGTATCTAGTTGAATATCGCCACCGTGGGCCCTTGCGATTTCCCATGCTAGGCTTAGTCTCAATCCCGATCCTGCTATTTTTTGGATCTGAGTGAAGTAGCCGCGATGGAAGCGCTCAAAAATACGATCGCCCTCGCTCAAAGAAATATCCTGAGAACTATTGACAATTTTCACAATGACTCTTTTTTCCTGATTGCCTGTATGTTAAAATTGCAATTGCAAAATTTGATAAAGTCAAAGGAGCAATACGAAGGACAGTTTTAGATCTAATCTAGTATCTCAAACCCTTGATGGCTATAGGGATGACTATTTTTTCAATCTTTAAGTCTCGCCCGCTCGTTTCAAAAAATCATTAAAAATGCCAGGGCTTACTCGCGATACGCTTACAGTCCCTTTAGCAAGTTTTCCGTTGGTGGGTACTAAAAAGCAAATCACTAAATATTTAATACGCCTAAAAGCAATGCACTGTACATGGGAAGAAGATGGTAAGTATTATTTGATCGATCCTAAAAAAAACTATCTTCCTAATACGCTAAAATGTTGCACCATACGTTATCACATTGAGCGAGAAGATGATGATAAAAATTCTGACTCGTTTGTATATTATTTAACCAATCTTAACTACATTTCGCCTCAAGCGTTTCAAGAACATGAGCTAAAACCCTTATTTTGGGACTCATTGTTAAGATGTTGCGGTATTGAGGTTGACTAAAATATTAATAGATGAAATTTTAGCAATACTATTGCTATCCCCATCAGCATTACCAGGCTCCAGCCTGGTAACGAGTAGAAACTTCAACTGTCAACTATCAACTGTCAACTGTCAATTGTTTAATCCATTCGAGTAAAATCGGATTCACTAATTCCGGGGCTTCATCCTGGGGACAATGGCCTACGCCCTCCAGCGGAATAAACTTTTCTACAGCCGGAAACTTGGCTAATTCTCGCCCGAGGGCGATCGGCTCCCAAGGGTCTTTTGCGCCCCATATAATCAAAGCAGGACAGTTCAAACGCGGTAACAAATCCTCCGGTAAGGGGCCTTGAGAATAGCTGATAAATGCTACAAATACATCCACTGCGCCGTTGTCTCGCGCTGGTTTCAACAAGATTTCTACAAGTTCGTCGCTGACAGCTTCGGGACGGTGATAGGCTTGCAAAAGCACTTTTTTGACTGTATTCGGCGTTGCTAATTGTTTGAAAAATAATTGACTAATCCATTTGACATTTAAAATCTTTTGTGCTATTGGCGCTCCAAAACTGCGATACCAAGGCATTTCGGCGCGTTTGCGATCGTGCAACAAGCGCAGGGAACAATTGAGTAAAATTACACCAATGGCGATATCTGGAAAATCGACAGCGGCTTGCATAATTGCTACGCAGCCGATCGAATTTCCCACCAAAAAAGCAGGCCCGCCCGCAACTTCCCGACAAAAATCAGCAATCAACTGTCCCCAAGTCTCAAAAGTATAATCAATCTCCAGCTTGGGTGCGGGTTTCGCAGAACCGCCAAAACCGATAAGATCGATCGCAAAACAACGACAATCAGCAGCCAACGCCGGTAAATTCTTGCGCCAGTGGCCCCAAGACGCGCCGAAACCATGGACAAACACCACCGCAGGGCCCTGGGAACCCGCAGCCTGATAGCAAATCGGAAAGCCTTTCCACATCCAGGTTTGAGGCCGGGCAGCAGTTAACGTAGAAGAAGTCATATAGGTAAAAAAGTGAAAATTTAAGGGTGCAAAGGACTAAAGTCCTTACTACCAACCGTATCGCAATTCGAGGCAACCACGGAAATATACGCAAACCTTCCTTCCCTCCTCCCTCTGCGCCCTCTGCGCCCTCTGCGGTTAAATCCTCTTTCTCCTTCCTTTGTAGTTAGAGCCGCTATTATGTCAGGATTAAAGATGCTGCATTTTTTGCCTTATTCAAACTTCCCCTATGCCAACGATCATCTCAACTTCTGTCGTACCCTTTCTCGGTTCCGAAATTGTACCCGACTACGACACAGCCAAAGTAGTTATTTTACCAATTCCCTACGAAGCAACAACCACCTATCGGCGGGGGTGCGAAAACGGGCCGGCTAAACTGCTAGAAGCTTCTCACCAGCTCGAATGCTACGACGAAGAACTCGATCGCGAAGTTTGCTACGATGTTGGTATTTATACCGCATTGCCGATCGCCGATACCCGCAACCAGCAACCAGTATCATCCCTAGAAATGCTGCAAGTCACGCAACAAACCGTGCACCAGCTAATTACCGAAAATAAGTTTGTCATCTCCCTCGGAGGCGAACACAGCATCACCGCCGGCGTTGTCGAAGGCTACCGCCAAGGATACCCCGACGAACCCTTCACAGTCGTGCAAATAGACGCCCACGGCGACTTGCGGCACGAATACGAAGGCTCGATTCACAACCACGCCTGCGTGATGCGGCGGGTTGTCGATATGGGCTTACCGACACTGCAAATCGGGATTCGCGCTATCTGCAAAGAAGAAGCCGACTTGATTAAAGCCAAACAGCTAAACGTGTTTCGAGCTCGGGAAATAGCTAATCAACCGGATTGGGCCGATCGCGCAATTGCTAGCATAACAACCAAACGAGTATTTTTGACGATCGACCTAGACGGCATCGATCCGACATTAATACCAGGAGTTGGCACGCCGGAACCAGGTGGGTTAAATTGGTATTCGCTCACCGGATTTTTACGCCG
Organism: Microcoleus sp. PH2017_05_CCC_O_A; assembly: GCF_020738785.1. Lineage (NCBI taxonomy): Bacteria > Bacillati > Cyanobacteriota > Cyanophyceae > Oscillatoriales > Microcoleaceae > Microcoleus > Microcoleus sp. PH2017_05_CCC_O_A. The sequence goes on from NZ_JAEQCB010000180.1 coordinate 14,161, forward strand.
GTTATTCGAGTCCTACGAAGTCATCGGCTGTGACATCATGGAATTAGCACCTGTTGTAGATTCTGTAGTCTCAGAATTTACCGCCGCCAAACTAACATACAAAATGATTGGATATCAAGCTCTGGCGAAAGGTTGGCTAAAGCAAGACGAGGAATAAATCGCCAAGTCCGAATTCAAATAGGCTGTTAGTCAGGCTATAATTAAGGTAAAGTCCAAAAATAACCTATTAGATTCGCACCGATCCTTTCATCTTTCATCTTAGAAAATACTGCTCCTCACATCCTGAAAAAATGAGTTTAATCAGCGAAACAACAGGTACTCCCATTAACGGCTACGCTCCCGATTTTGAACTTCCGGGAGTTGACGAAGACGTTCACCATTTATCTCGATATTTAGAAAAATTTCGAGCGATAGCGGTGATATTTTTGTGCAATCAGTCTCCCTGCGTCCAGTTGTATCTCAATCGCCTCAAACAACTGCAAGCAGATTTTCAAGATAGAGACGTTACTTTAATCGGGATTAATGCTAATGATGCCAACCAGCATCCCGACGAAAATTTTGAAAATATGAAAATTTTTGCAGCCAACAATCAACTCAACTTCCCGTACATCCGAGATATGGCTCAAGATGTGGCTGAAAGTTTTGGGGCTTCTCATACGCCGGAGGTTTTTTTGTTAGACCAAGACGGCAGATTGCGCTATAAAGGTTTAATAGACGACAATGCCGACAATTCAGAAGCGGTGCAATTTTCTTATTTGCGAAGTGCGATCGACCAATTGCTGAATGACCAACCGATAGAACCTTCGAGTACAGAGGCGATCGGTTGTGCCCTCAAATGGCGGGAATAGACGGCGGTTGAAACCGCCAGAAAGTCAAACATAGACGGCGGTTGAAACCGCTCCTACACAAACATAGACGGCGGTTGAAACCGCGTCTACACAAACAATGTCCGCCTCCGCGGACTGAAGAAGATAACATATTTTAACCGCTTGCTCTTCAACCCGCGGAGGCGGGTTTTGTATGTATCGACGCGGTTTCAACCGCCGGGTCTTCAACCGCCGGGTCTTCAACCGCCGGGTCTTCTATTTCCCATGAACTCAAAAAATACACATATTCTCAATTTAATTATCGCAGGAATGGTGGCGATCGCACTACTGATTAGTTGCACTCCAGCCACAACGCAGCAGCGCACATCTTTAACCATATCCGCTGCTATCAGTCTTTCGACAGCCTTAACAGAAATCAAAACAGTATATCAAAGCAGCAATCCCAATGTTAATATTACCTATAATTTTGGTGCTTCCGGCGCCCTAGCCCAGCAAATTCAGCAAGGAGCCCCAGTAGATGTATTTTTTAGCGCCGCTACCAAACAAATGGATGCTTTGCAGCAAGCTAATTTGCTCCTCAACCAGACACGACGAAACCTCCTGACAAATCGCCTGGTATTGATTGCACCCAAAAATAGCGCTGTTTTGACCGATTTTAAACAGTTGACAGATGTTAAAATCAAGAAAATTGCGATCGGCGAACCCAACAGCGTCCCCGTCGGACAATACGCCCAAGAAATGCTAACTAAACTAGGATTGTGGCAGCAAATTAAGCCAAAATTAGTGCTAGGAAATAACGTCCGCCAAGTGCTGACATTTGTCGAAAGCGGAAATGTTCATGCTGGCATAGTCTACGCCACTGACGCCAAAACATCCGACAAAGTAACTGTACAGCTAACGGCCGCCGCAAATTTGCACTCGCCCATTGTCTATCCCCTAGCAGTTATCAGAAACAGCCGCCATCCCGCTGCCGCAAAAACGTTTGTTGAGTTCTTGGCGGGCGATCGCGCTAAAATAGTATTTCAGAAATATGGATTCGGTTTAGCTCGTTAATTAGCTAAGATTAAGACGGCGGTTGAAACCGCGTCTACACAAACGAAGTCCGCCTCCGCGGACTGAATAAAATAACATAATTTTAATCTCCTGTTCTTCAACCCACGGAGGTGGGTTTTGTCTGTATAGACGCGGTTTCAACCGCCCGGTTTTATTAATCCCAAATATGGAATTCGACTTATCTCCATTGTGGATATCCCTAAAAGCATCCGCCATCGCCACATTTCTTACATTCTTTCTCGGAATCGCCGCCGCCCGCTGGATGCTTTCAACTCGCATCCGAGGTAAAGCCTTAATTGAAGGCATTTTCATCTCTCCCTTAGTTTTGCCGCCCACAGTAGTCGGATTCTTGTTGCTGCTGCTGTTTGGGAGAAATGGCGCGATCGGTCAATTGTTGCTAAAATTCGACTTAACAATCCTCTTCACTTGGCAAGCCGCCGTCATTACAGCCACAGTCGTATCATTTCCCCTGATGTACAAAACTGCTTTGGGATCTTTTGAGCAAATTGATGCCAATCTTCTCAACGCAGCCCGCACTTTAGGCGCCTCCGAATGGACAGTTTTTTGGCGGATTATGCTACCTCTAGCCTGGCCGGGAATTTTAGCAGGAACTATTCTCGCATTTGCCCGCGCTTTGGGTGAATTTGGCGCGACTTTGATGTTAGCTGGGAATATTCCCGGACAAACTCAAACTATCCCGATGGCAATTTATTTTGCTGTGGAAGCTGGGGATATGAGGCAAGCTGCTATTTGGGTTTTGATTATTCTTAGTCTGGCTTTAAGCGTGCTTACTGCTGTTAATTATTGGACTGATTTACAAAAAAAATCTCCCCAACCAAATCCCCACTATACTAATCCTAAGTCAGCCACAAAACTGGTTCAGGCTTATCCTCGGGACGGGCAAGATGCCCATCCCACAATTCTGGACGGGCAAGATGCCCATCCCACAACTCATTTAGGATTGGGATATAAATGGGACGGGCAAGATGCCCATCCCACAACTTATTTAGGATTGCCATATAAACGGCAATCTCATATTCCCAAAAATGCACCAAATCTTACCCCAAAATACCCAACAAAACAATCGCAAAGTGGACTTTTTCTAAACATCTTTAAACCTCTTTCTGGCTTTGCCTTAAATGTCGGTTTCGATATCGGGCAGGAAGTGCTGGGAATTTTGGGCGCGTCGGGTTCTGGCAAGAGCATGACTCTGCGCTGCATCGCCGGTTTGGAAACTCCAACTAGCGGTAAAATTGCAGTCAATGGTAAGGTTTTATTTGACTCAGTACAGGGCATTGATGTGCCTTCCAAAGACCGCCGTATCGGTTTTTTGTTTCAAAACTATGCTTTGTTTCCGCACTTGACTGTGGCTGAAAATATTGCCTTTGGCTTGCAGCATTTATCTACAAGCGAGCAACAACTTCGAGTCAAAGAACAATTAATTTCGGTGCAAATGTCGGGACTTGAAAATCGCTATCCGCAGGAACTTTCGGGTGGCCAGCAGCAGCGGGTGGCTTTGGCGAGGGCGATCGCGAGTTCGCCAGATTTGCTGCTGTTAGACGAACCGTTTTCGGCTTTGGACACGCACTTGCGGAGTCAACTGGAACGGGAGTTAATGCAGGCTTTGGCTAATTATCGAGGCATTACTTTGTTTGTCAGTCACAATTTAGAGGAGGTTTACCGGGTGTGCGAGAATCTGTTGGTTTTGGCTGATGGAAGTGCGATCGCCTTTGATACCAAACAGAACATTTTCGATCGCCCGCGCAACTTCACCGTCGCCCAGTTGACTGGCTGTAAGAACTTCTGTGCTGCTAAACCGATCTCCGAAACTGTCGTGGAGGCGATCGACTGGCGCTGCGATCTGACTGTCGCCGAACCAATTCCCAAATCTCTAGTTTCTGTAGGAATTCGGGCTCATCAAATCAGTTTTGTTAGCGCCGCGCGCGATCGCGAAAATACATTTGCTTGTTGGATCGCCTCAACCGTGGAAACTCCCCACCGGGTGACATTATATCTCAAGTTGCACTCGCCTCCCCACGATTCCCAAGATTATCACTTGCAAGCTGAAGTTTTCAAGGAAAAGTGGCGGGCGATTAAAGACAATCCTTTTCCCTGGTATGTTCATTTGGAGCCAATTAGGTTAATATTAATGGAGGCATGATACCAATTTTTTATGAGGTGGCTCCCGAATCAGATCCCCCCTAACCCCCCTTAATAAGGGGGGGACAAGATTCTTCTCAAAGTCCCCCTTCTTAAGGGGGATTTAGGGGGATCGGATTCTATGCAACGACCCATTAAATTGGTATGAGTTAACTAGCTATAGCCGAAGGAAGAAGATAGATGTGAAGATGCAATAAAATCAATGGTTTTAGCAATTAATAACGTCCTAACTACCTTAGTCGTTGCTATATATACAGTCAACAGTCAACAGTCAACAGTCAACAGTCAACAGTCAACAGTCAACAGTCAACAGTCAACAGTCAACAGTCAACAGTCAACAGTCAACAGTCAATAAATCATGACAGACAAAGTTAAGAAAACCGATGCCGAATGGCAACAGCAACTAACGCCAGAACAGTTCAAAGTCACCAGAAAAAAGGGAACAGAAAGAGCTTTTAGCGGCGAATATCACGACAACAAAAAGCCGGGAATTTATAAGTGTATTTGCTGCGGCACAGAGCTATTTGAATCAGAAACAAAATACGATTCCGGTACCGGTTGGCCGAGTTTCTACGCTCCCATTAAAGAAGAAAATGTCAGGAATGAGGCGGATAATGCCTTGTTCATGCGCCGTACTGAGGTACTGTGTGCTGTTTGTGACGCTCATCTCGGCCACGTATTCAACGATGGGCCTAAGCCAACCGGTCAACGTTATTGCATGAATTCTGCTGCTCTTGATTTCGATCCCAAGGAATAAATTTAGTCGAGAGTTCTCACCCAGGTGTTCTGGAACAAGCTCAAAAGCCTGTTCCAGCCAATTGATGTTCAAAATGCACCCGTGCTGCTATCTTATGGTGGAGACAAAAGAGTAAAAAATAGTGGCGGCATGGGGATGGTTTATCAGCGGGTTTTGCTGAAGCTCAGCGGTGAAGCGCTGATGGGTAGCTTGGGCTACGGTATCGATCCGGTAGTCGTTGGGTCGATCGCCCAGGAAGTGGCGAAAGTCGTTTCCGAAGGGATTCAAATCGCGATCGTTGTCGGCGGCGGCAATATTTTTCGTGGCGTGAAAGCTGCTTCGGCAGGGATGGATCGGGCAACAGCCGACTATGTGGGCATGATTGCTACGGTAATGAATGCTATCACTTTGCAGGATGCACTGGAACAAGCAGGAGTGCCAACAAGGGTACAATCGGCGATCGCCATGCAAGAAGTAGCTGAACCCTACATTCGGCGGCGCGCCATTCGTCACTTGGAAAAAAAACGGGTAGTGATTTTTGGTGCCGGTTCTGGTAATCCTTTCTTTACTACTGATACTACAGCCGCTTTGCGGGCGGCTGAAATTGATGCAGAGGTGATTTTTAAAGCGACGAAGGTAGATGGGGTGTACGATTCTGACCCCCACGTCAACCCAGACGCACGCAGGTATCAAACCCTCACCTACGCCCACGTCTTGAACCAAGACTTGCGGGTGATGGACAGTACCGCGATCGCCCTGTGCAAAGAAAATAATATTCCTATTATGGTATTTGACCTCTCGGTATCGGGCAACATCTACCGAGCCGTAATGGGAGAATCTATTGGAACTCTTGTCGGAGGATTTTGTGAAGTTAGCTGAAGCAGAAGATCATATGCAAAAGGCAGTTGAGGCTACTCAACGGTCTTTTAATACTATCAGGACGGGACGCGCCAACGCCTCCCTGCTCGATCGAGTCATGGTAGATTATTACGGAGCTCCAACTCCGATCAAATCCCTTGCCAATATCGGAACCCCGGATGCGACAACGATCAACATTCAACCGTTCGATCGCACAGCGCTTACCTCAATCGAAAAAGCAATTTCCCTGTCCGATGTAGGCCTCGTACCTAACAACGACGGTTCAGTAATTCGCTTGAACATTCCACCGCTTACAAGCGAAAGACGCCAAGAATTCGTCAAAATGGCCTCGAAGTTTGCCGAAGAAGGTAAAATCGCAATTCGCAATATCCGTCGCGATGCCGTTGACTCGATTCGCAAGCAAGAAAAAAGCAGCGATATCTCTAAAGATGAATCGCGAGACTTGCAAGATAAAATTCAAAAACTGACGGACAAGTACATTGCCAAAATAGAAGATGTTCTGGCATCGAAAGAGAAAGACATCACGACAGTTTAGAGTCTGAGAAATTGGGCATGGGGAAAGTGCAGCAATCTTAGCCGGAAAAATAGGAAAACAAAGTATGTATTCTTAAATCCCAATTTCTGGCGATCGATTCCTCGTAAAAATAATACGGGATGCGGGAAACTCAGAGACTTTAGTCCTGAGAGGAAAGCGAAGCAGGGGACTTCAGTCCCCGTGTTCTTTCTTTCTTAATTAGCCGAATGGTGTGGGTCTTTTATGTTGATACGGCTTGATATATCGACTATACTCGCCTAGACTAGAAAAATCAACCAGTATGATAGGGAAAGAGAGGTGACTAAAGCCAAAAAAACAATGGGAGTTCAGCAAGTATTGCTGTCTCCTAACAGGGAACTTCAAGCATTGTTGGAGTATCTCTGTCAACAATCAGGTAAACTATATAACAGTGGCGTTTACTTGGCTCGTCAAACTTTTTTCAAGACCGGAAAACTGTTGACTGGAAAGTTTGACTTGTCTATTGAATCGTCAGTTTCAAAATCAATGGTTGCTAAGTCGTTGCCATCAACACCAATGCAACAAACATTAATGTCGGTCACAGAAGCATTCAAATCTTTTAAAGAATTAAGAGATTTGTACATCAAAGGTCAATTGCATTTTAATCCCAAGCCACCGGGATACCTGAAAGGTTCTAAATTGTTCAAAGTAGCTTATCCTAATTCGGGAGGGTTAAGACCGAAACTTGTTGGCAATCAGTTGAAATTTTCCTTGGGTTTAACAGTGAGGCGATGGTTTGGAATTCCTGAATTCTTTCTACCTATGCCGTCAAATCTTAATTTTTCTCAGGTTAAAGAGTTTACGATTCTCCCGAAAAATGGTGCTTTTTACCTAGAAATGTCCTACGAAGTAGAAAAAAAACAACACAATCTGGACATCGGTCAAGCGTTATCAATTGATTTGGGAACTGCTGATAATTTAGCAGCTTGTGTCGATACACTAGGAAACTCTTTCTTAATTGATGCTCGTGCCATGAAAGCGATGAATCAATTGTGGAACAAGAAAGTAGCAACTAGAAAAGAAGGAAAGCCAGAAGGTTATTGGGATAATTGGCTAGACCGTGTAACTCGCAAGCGCAATCACCAAATGCGCGACGGTGTTAACAAATCTGCTTTGTTAATTGTTAACCATTGCCTGAAAAATGGAATTGGTACACTGATAATTGGGTGGAATGAAGGTTTCAAATATAATAGTAATCTCGGTAAAGTGAACAACCAAAAGTTTGTTCAAATGCCTTTGGGAAAGCTGAAAAATAGGTTAAAAGAACTGTGCGATTTGCACGGCATCAGATTTGTGGAAACCGAAGAAGCGTATACATCGAATGCTAGTTTTCTAGATGGTGACTCCCTACCCAAATATGGTGAAAAACCATCTGGGTGGAAAGCGTCTGGAAAACGAATTAAACGTGGACTATATCGGTCAGCAAATGGCAGGATTGTAAATGCAGACTTAAATGGTGCTGCCAACATTCTCAAAAAAAAAAAAAAGTAGCCAGTAAGTTAGGTATAGACTTAAACCAACTGGGTAGACGGTCTTTGACGACCGTAGCGAGAGTTAGACTTTGGGTATTACCCAAGCCTACTTTGTCCGCAGAATCGAGCGTGTCTTTAGACCTGAGAGTGTCAATCCCAATTCTCGATCGTTAATTACAATATAAACTATAGCCTTTCTCAAAAATATGAGGTACTCATTGGCATCGGGCATCGGGCATCGGCCAAATAGGGCATACCTCACCACGCTTGAGAATCGCTATATCATAGTTTCCGCTGCCTTAGCAATGGTATAAAAAATGCTTTTTATCAAAATTAGATGCTCCCTTCGTCAATACTGTAAAATTAAAAATCTAATATCTAAATATAATTATGATAATTTATTTTTATAAAGTAGAGGATCCTTACGGCTGCTTTTCCAATTTTTCACTACACGACATTTGCTTGTACGGTCAAGATTGGTTGACTGTGGAACATTACTATCAAGCCCAAAAATTTGTCGGTAGCGCTGATGAAAGATTAGTGGCCGCAATTCAATCCGTACCAACTCCTCAGGAAGCAGCCAAATTAGGCCGCGATCCAAACCACCAAATGCGCCCTGATTGGGAAGCGGTAAAAATTCCCATTATGCGCGAGGCAGTTTTAACTAAGTTTCTCACTCATTCAGACATTCAAGCTATTCTCCTCGCCACAGGGGATCGAGTGATTGTGGAGGATTCGCCAACAGATTACTACTGGGGGTGCGGCTGCGAGGGAACGGGCCAAAATCATTTGGGTAAAATTCTGATGAGCGTGCGAAGCGAAATTAGTCAGCGCCCGGGGCCAGATCAAAACTCACATTAATCTATCATTATATGAAGTTATACAAACTAATGTCAACTTATCCTAAAAATAAATAATTCTGAGACTGAGAATTCAAGATTGCAAGAAATTGATAAGAGGATTAAAATAATAATTATCATTTGGTTAAGTCGCCCTGTCTGTAGAAGGCAAGGAATACACCACAGGCGATCGCCGATTTTTGTTCTTCAGGGTGCCACAGGGGATACACGGTCGTCACTAAGCAGTACGCCACGGATTAATAGTAAAGCTCGGTTTAGTCAAAAACTCAGGCTCGTAAAGTTGAGTTCGATCGCGAATGTAGATCAAAACTTCTTATTATCATTCCATAATTGCCAAAGGAGATTTATGCAAATCACAGAAAATACGCAAGAATTACATCATAAACTAGACAAAGAAGTTTTGGTAAGGCGAATCACAGAACGCATCCGCCAATCTCTAGAATTAGAAGATATTTTAACCAGTACAGTAGCAGAAGTGCGGTCTTTTCTGAAAACAGATCGCATTATGATCTACAGGTTTAGTGCCGACGGCTGCGGAGAAGTTGTTGCCGAATCAATTAATAATATATATCTCCCTTCCTTGAAAGGTCTCCATTTTCCAGTAGACGACATTCCTCCCAGCGCGCGGGAGATGTATGTCCGTATGCGCCAGCGGACAATAGTAGATGTTAACTCCGAGACGATCGCCCTCAGTCCCGTTGATGCTGCGGATACCGGTCAACCTTTAGTAAATGAAGAAATCCACTATCGCTCGCTCGATCCTTGCCACAAAGCTTACTTGATGGCAATGGGAGTCCAATCTTCCTTAGTCGTGCCAATTTTGCACCACAGGAGTGTGTCGCAACAGAACAAAACAGAGATCTGCGAGGCCCCCGCCTGCGTAAGTAGATGCGAGCCTGGAAGCGATCGCCAAACTCACATCGAACTGTGGGGACTGTTAGTGGCTCACCACTCCTCCCCCCGCAATATTTCATCCACAGATTTAGAAGTAGTTCAGCTCGTAGCAGATCAATTGTCGATCGCCATCGGCCACTCGCTCCTGCTCCAAAAAACCCGCTCTCAAGCATCTCGGGAAGCCACCGTCAGTCGCGTCGCAGCCCTGTTGTACGGTCAGATCGACATTCAACTACAACAGGCTTTAGAAGCCACTGTCACTGCTTTGGGGGGGAGTGGCGGCCGACTCTATCTCAACCCCCGGAAAATCAACAGCGAACAGTTACCGGTTCCCCAGATCGATCGAAGATTTCCCATTGCCCCTACTGCGATCGATGCTACCTTTGAACTGTTCGTCACAGGGACTCAACCGACACTTCCCCATTGGGAAACAGTCAGCGCGATCGAAGCTCATCCCCTCTGGCAACAATGGCTAACCACAGGATTGAAAAATACCCCCGATTTTCCCAAATTCCCAATTCCCAATTCCCAATTCTGGGCTTGGATAATTACAGACTTATACAAAGAATCTCTATTTAGAGTGTTAGTTCCTGCTTTCCAAGGAACTCAAATTCGGGGTTTGCTGGTAATTCCCCTCCACTACCAACAACAAGTAGTCGGGTGTTTGACCGTTTTTCGCAATGAAATTGATACCGAAAAAATGTGGGCGGGGCGCTTTGACAGCAGTGTTGCACAAATCCTTCCCAGACAATCCTTTGAAGTCTGGCGAGAAATCAAAAAAGGTCAGTCGCCCGAGTGGAAATGGGAGGAGATCGAGCAAGCTTTAACGATAGGGAGCCAATTTTGTTCGGCAATTGGGCAGTACCTTCTTCATAAAGAAGTGCAAGCCCTGAATGCCAACTTAGAGCGCCAAGTTCAAGAGCGTACCGCCCAATTGCAAAAATCCTTAGAGTTTGCCCAAGTATTGACGCGAGTCAGAGACCAAATTCGCAGCACCTTGGATTTAAAGACCATACTGCAAACTATTGTGCGGGAAGTGAGAGTTTTGTTAAATACCGATCGCACGGTAATTTTCCAATTTGGTGCCTGCGAACACGGCGAGGTAGTTGTTGAAGCTGTTCGCGGCCACTGGCAGTCAATTTTAGGTATCAAATCTCCACATGAATGCTTTCCCGAAGACTCAGACTGCTTTTATCGATCGGGACGGATGCGAGCAATTAATGATATTTATACTGAGGATTTAACGCCCTGTCACCGCGAATTTTTGGAAAACTTGCAGGTGAGGGCAAGTTTAATTGTGCCGATGATCGGCAAAGATGCCGAATGTTGGGGGTTGCTGATTGCCCACGAGTGTTCTGGGCCGAGGGTTTGGCCAACCGCAGAACAAGAGTTACTGCAAAATTTGGCCTCTCAAGCTGCGATCGCCATTCATCAAGCAGAACTTTATCAAGAAAGTCTGAATGCAGCAGCAGCCGATCGAACAAAAGCCGAACAACTAGCTAAAACCGTCACTGAACTGAACAATACCCAAGCCCAACTGATTCAAACCGAGAAAATGTCCAGTCTCGGACAATTGGTGGCCGGCGTCGCCCACGAAATCAATAACCCCGTTAACTTTATCTACGGCAATCTCTCCCACGCCAGCGAATACAGCAAAGATTTGCTCTGCTTGGTGGATCTCTACCGCCAGCACTATCCCAATCCCAACCCAGAAATTAGCGAGTGTGCCGAAGCAATCGACATCGAATTTCTTGCCACAGATTTGCCAAAAATTTTGGGTTCTATGAAAGTAGGAGTTGAGCGCATCCGCCAGTTAGTTGTATCTTTACGCAATTTTTCCCGGCTCGATCAAGCTCAAAAGAAAGGCGTTGACATTCACGAGGGCATCGACAGTACCCTGTTGATTTTGCAGCACCGGATCAAAGCCCAGTCGGATCGCGCCACCGTAGAAATCATTAAAGAATACGGCAATTTGCCCTTAGTTGAATGCTATGCCAGCTCGCTCAATCAGGTATTTATGAATCTGATCGGCAATGCCATTGACGCCATAGAAATGGGACAAATAGATCGAGTTGTGAATGTTAACTCCCTAGGGGCAAGTACAGCCGTGACATATTTGAGTTCGCAACAACTGGATGTCGGGACAGTAGATATAAAGGTCAATACCGAGCGTTTGATACCTGATTCACCATCCCCTTGCATTCGGATTCGCACCGAATTAATTGATGAAAAAACAGTAGGAATTTGCATTGCAGACAACGGTCACGGCATCCCCAAAGAGTTAATTTCTCACATTTTTAATCCCTTTTTTACTACTAAACCCGTCGGTCGGGGGACGGGTTTAGGACTGTCTATCAGTTATCAAATTGTAGTTGAGAAACACCAAGGGGTACTCAAGTGTGTTTCTGTACCCGGTCAGGGTACAGAGTTCTGGATCGAGATTCCTCTGAATTAGTAAGTTAACAGTTAACAGTTAACTTACTAACAACTATAGAAAATTCAGCAGAAGAGAAGTGAGCGACTCCAGAATACTCATAAAGCTGCCGCCCCCAGTGCGCGGCTCCGTTGGCTTTTGGCGGGCCACAATTGCTTCTGCTAGCTGCTTTGACAATTCCTGACCTTGGGGATTTCCTTGAGTGGTAAAGAGTTGGTTTGCTCTTGCAACATCTTGAGCCGCGCCGGCGAAGTCTCCCAAGTCAGCGCGAGACATACTGCGCGCAAAATAAACCGCAGCTATATCCGATTTCAGATTCAGGGCTTGATTGTAATAGTCAATGGCGTTTCTGTAGTTTCCCGCTTGAGCTTCCAGCACTCCCAATCGGTAGAAGTCTTCTGCGGTACCAATATTAGTTGGCATTCCTCTAGCACCCAGCAGTTGGGCGTTAGTTAAATTGGCGTCAGTTAAATTGGCGTTGCTGAGATAGGCGCTTCTCAAGTCAGCACCGCTGAGGTTTGCCCCCGTCAGGTTTGCTCCCGTCAGGTTGACGCCAAACAAACTGGTGCCGCTGAGGTTTGCCCCGCTGAGATCTGCCCCAGTGAGGTTGGCTCGGCTGAGGTTAGCCAATCTCAAGTCAGCGCCTTTGAGATTTGCTCCTGTTAAGTTGGCTAAAACCAGACCAGCGCTGCTGAGGTCGCAGTTTGGGCACTGTCGGGTGGCTAGTAATTGTTGCGTGTGTTGAATGTTCTCGGCCTGTGCAGGGGCTAGAGGGGCGATCGCGCTCAGCAGCGTTGCAGCAGCCATGATTCTGAGTTTCATCTTAAGCATCCAAAATCCCAATTAATAAATCTAAAATAGCTTTTATCGCAGCAATTGAAAATCTAGATCGCAGACATTGCTAAATATTGCCAGATTCTCAGCTATCTATCCCAGACATCATACATAGGGCTGACGCACGAGTGGTCAGAAACCGGGTTTTTTAGGAAAATCTTTCGTTGTAGTCCACAGATTAGGTGAAAAACCCGGTTTCTTTGCCCTTAATCCGTCCAGGACTGATACATTGAAATTCACCAGAAAGAATTGGTTGAAAGCCCCAACCCTTTGAGGGAGAAATGAAAATCAGACTATTCATTACTCCAATCCTCTTCCTTCTAGGTAGAGGTCGCTCTCAAACTGTCAACTGTCAACTGTCAACTGTCAACTGTCAACTGTCAACTGTCAACTGTTGAAGGTCTCACCAGAGTTTCAAATAAACGTTTTGCTATCAATAAATTAGGGTAACAAAAAAAATGTTACCCTTAGTATTGCTTCTCGCCAACCATAACATTTAAGACGTAAATTAATCAATCGTGAATCGTACCGTCAGGCATCGTCGCACCCTTAAGATATACTCCGCTCAGGTTAACTTTTGTCAGGTTTGCTCCCAACAGGTTTGCCCCGCTTAAGTCTGAGGCACTTAAAATTGCTTCAGTCAAATCTGCCCTAATTAGGCTCGCTCCCATTAAGTCGGCTCCGCTGAGGTCTACTTTAGTTAAGTTGGCTCCAATTAAATCTGCTTCTGTGAGAACGGCCCTTCGCAAGTTTACTCCGTAAAGGTTTACTCCGTGCAAGTCTGTACGAGAGAGTGTTGCCCGAGATATGTTGGCTCCGATTAAACTTGCTTGGATCAGGGAAGCTCCACTTAAGTCTGCTTTGCTAAGATTTGCTCCCATCAACTCAGCTCGATACAGGTTAGCTTCAGCTAAAAGTGCTTCGGTGAAGTCGGCTCCAGCTAAGTCGGCTCTGCTCAAATTGATCTGGCACAAATTGGCTTTGCCAAAGTTGACTCTGCTGAGTTTGGCTTTGCTGAGATTGGAGCCAATCATGTCGGCTTCAGACAGATTGACTCCAATCAATTCTGCTTCGTAGAGGTAGACTTCGTGCAGGTAGACCCCACTAAAATTTCTTTCTCCTATTCCGTATAGCTTGAGCAATTCGTCAACGTTCATTTTGGCTTCTCTACACCTTTTAAATGAACAATACTCTCCGCAAGCTGCTTGCACCGGATCTTCTGCCATTGGTTGAGTCGAGGGGGGATATTATTCCCCGCCCCTCTCAGTTAATTAGAGTCGATGCCTGTGTTACCACAGGACACCTCTCCTTCAGAACGCGGACGTGCA
>NZ_JAEQCB010000181.1:0-9686 GCF_020738785.1 Microcoleus sp. PH2017_05_CCC_O_A
AATTGCAGAAGCAATGGTAAATGATTGACCCTCTTGTAACCCCCAATTAGCAATGGCGTCGTCGATTCCTTTGATGCCTGTACGAACGTTATTCCTTGCCCATTTGCGAAGTTCCATGTAACCCAACTTGGCTGCAAGGTTTCTTGCATACCTGACAAAAGTATTAGCAAGTTGACTTAATTCCTCGACAAGTTCTTCTTGTATATCACTACCTGCTTGTTGTGCTGTAATACACAGCGCAGCAGAGGCAGTAATGTTTATGGTCATTTTGGGGTTGCCTTTTCCCCCGCCTAGTGCAAAACCAGCAAGCATTCTGCCCGTGGACTCTCCGACTGTGTTCAAGAAAGAGAGATACATACCCTCCAGTTCTGCAATAATTGCAGCATCCGATTGCTGCCAATCAAGATTGTATAAAACATTCGTAGTTCCTACAATGGCCTGCTGAAGCGTAGGCAACATTAGCCCTAAAGTAAAGCCACCAATCTTGACACTACCCAATGCTGACCACATAGAAGCAATACCGCCTGAAGCGACGGCTGTGATTCCTGTAGCGCTACCAACAAACCAACCAGCTACCGCAACGGCAGCACCACCGCTAATAGCTCCAATCGGGTCGTTTTTAAGCCAGTCACCAAATATTCCCCAGTCACCCCGCATGATTGCAGAAAATAGCTCTTTACCACCTTCTATCATGCGGTTGCCTAAGTCTAATGCAGCCTGTACACCACTTTTTATCGCATTCCATACTTGCGATGCAGCGTCCTGTAGCCATTTGCCTGGACTAACCCCTTCGGTGCTAAAGGCGAGCGCTGAATTTTCGATCGTCACGCCGTATGTTTTTTGGGTCATCTACTGTTCTCCCTAGGTCAATAACCATTCTGTTGCTGCTTCAGAAATATTACCACCTGCAACAATTGTAGTAATATAAGGCAGTTGAAATGTACCGGAATACACGCGTGTATTTGCGTTAAAAGTACAGGTGACATTAGTCAATGTTTGAGTGTTTTTAGCACCGTTGTTTTGCCAAGCAATGATGTATAACACCACGTCAATGAAATACTGAGACAGTGTGGTTGATTTGATTGTTCCTAAAGGGTTGCCTGCATTGAAAGTAGTGTTAGGCAGATAAGGCATGGTAACATCGGTAAATGTACCTGTCGCAGGAGTCCAAATAAGATTACCTGGAATGGTGAATTTGCCATCCATTACAAATGAATCATCTTTTGTTGATTCAAATCTATTAACGGATTCGGTGTCTGCGCGTTCAGCGTTTTGGTACAGGTGTACCAATTGCCAAAGCTGTCCTTCGATTGTGGTGGCGCTTATTGTTGCCCCTGTACCAGGTGTTATTATTGCCATAATATAAGTAGGGCGCTAAAGTAGGGCGCTACTTTGTAAAATGAGTCTACTTATATAAAATAACATTCTTTTTTACCAAAGGAATGGATTTATTCATAAGTGGCAGTCTTAAGGTGGCGGAGTCAAAGTAACAATCGGCAATTGGTCTTTTTTCGTCAGGTCTAACAGGCTTACCTACAACAATTATTTCCTTCTCTTTTTTATATTTTGTTGTAGAAGTGCTGGCAGAAGAGTTAAATCCATCTTTGTCGGGTATAGTATCGATAATTTTCAGAATAGCCGTAAATAGGTCAATACCATCTTTTTGATTCCTTACATAAGCATACCCCTCTAATCCTTGTAGACGGGCAATTTGTCCAGAGTAGGACAAACACTCTTTACCTTTTTTTCATAAATATTTAGTGTCGCCAAAAATGTTTTTTATTTTGTTCGCCCACCGTTTTATATCAGCAGGAGTAACTTGCTTGGCTAATTTAATCTGAGCAATTTTTGCTTCATCAGTAAACCCAGCAAGTCGAAGCCACTTTTTCCCAACTTTTTTATCTTCGCTGATAAAAGAAAGTTCAATTAATGGAAATCCCTTAAGCGGGGGCTTGCTATTTTTCCCACTCACAGTATTGTTGCTAGCAGCGTTTTGATACCCAATTGCAACAATATGTGCAATTAAATCGCGAGTAGTACCAGCTAAAATATAACTTTCCGATTCATTATCCCTGTCTGGGAAATATTCAATGTAACGAACACCCGATTTACTATCTAATTGAGTAAGCTCTAAATATTTTGGTTCAACCCAATCAGATATTCTAAAATTGGTAACTGCTTGATTGCGATTTGGAATCCCCCGTCTCCATTCGTTCCACCATTCGTCCCAATCTATGCCCCCAGTGCGAATAAGCTCCTGAATAGCAAAGAGTAGTGATGGCTCTTCATTGGTAAGTTTCAGATTCTCCGGTTTAGGTGCAGGTTGTTTGGGCATAAAATAAGGTTTAAGGATAATGTGGTGAAATATTTCTAAACCTAATAGGTTTCTGCTTACAATAATACTTGATTTTATTGTAAATTTTACTGTAATACTATTTGTATATAATTAAAGGACGCAAAAATGGCTAGACGATATACATGGCAACAACTCGAAAAGCGCGCTGCAATATCAAAAGCTCGCGAGACTTATTTGGATGCACAGAAAAAATCGCCTACAGTATCCAAGCCCTACAAACCAGAGGGCGACAAAACAGAATTAGTAGCATATTCATTTGAAGACGAGAACGCTACAGTTACAATTCCAGTGCTAGCTTCCACAGCAACAAAAATTAGTTCGATCATGGCTGATGCGGGTATTCTTACTGCCAGTGCTGGTGCTGCGCTGCCACTGAATGTATCACGACGGTCATTTAAAGAAGCACATAAACAAGTTTTG
Organism: Microcoleus sp. PH2017_05_CCC_O_A; assembly: GCF_020738785.1. Lineage (NCBI taxonomy): Bacteria > Bacillati > Cyanobacteriota > Cyanophyceae > Oscillatoriales > Microcoleaceae > Microcoleus > Microcoleus sp. PH2017_05_CCC_O_A. Next base: position 2,777 of record NZ_JAEQCB010000181.1, read on the forward strand.
CGAGTAACTATCTACGAGGCAAAGGCAACCCCAACGGTAAAAAATACTCCGTGGGGAACAAGAGTTGTAGACATGATAGACAACAGTTATAGTTTCCCCTTTTCGTTAGGTGCTGATTCAAGCCCAACGGTAAAAGAGGCAAAAACTGTTTTTAAAGCATTATTCTCCACAGGGGGGACGGGCGCGGTGCTGTTGAACAAGAAAGGTAGTTATGCCACGCTTTCTTTTCGGGGAAAAGTGCTCGCTACTGTAAAACCTTAATATCATGGTTAAAATATCAGCAGTAGCAGAAAACTGGAATATTGTTTGGCAAACGAATCTTGATGCCACCGGGACAATACCTTACTCGCGAGTCTTTTCCCCAACCATTTTAAGTTCACCAGTTGTAGCGCTTTCGGTGACAACTACTGCTGATTATTGGAAAAACCAAGCTATTGGGTATGCCAATCAACAAATAGAATCAGGCTTACTAGGAAACGGATTGGCTAGAGTCAACAGTAAACGAATAATAATCTCAGGCGAATTAAGTATAATACATTTTCCGTTTACTGTTGACTACCGCCTATCAATCGATTTATTTTCTAAAGTAGCAACTACCGTTGCAGTCAGTGTTTACGAATATACAGGAATAATTACATGAAAGATATAATGCTCAAAATCGATATCGCTCTACTAGGTACAACCGTGGCTATTTTGACTGGCGTCCTGAGTGGCTTAAACGTTGTTTGGCAAGCAAAGCGTCAAGCGATTGTTGATTCGCAAAAAATATTACACGCACTTGATTTGATCGAACAGCGACTAAACCATATTGAACAGCGACTAGATAAAACGGATAATTTTATTGCCCAGAACAGTGGATTTACCGGAAGAGACCTATGACAAATAAGAGAATGTACAGCATAGTCGTAACAGGCGTTGGCTCTACAGCTATTATTTCGAGCCTTGGGGTGTTGCTGCTAGCCCAGCAAGGTAAATCTGTGTCGGGATGCTTAGAGCTTGCTTTAGCATCATTAGCGAGTCTAACCGGATTGTTGGTCACACCGCCTGAAAAGTAAATCTTTGTGTTTCAAGTTTAATACTTTTACATTTTACAAAGTAGCTCCCTACTTTAGGAGCCTACTTGTGAATATATATATATTATTTTATATATAGAATAATATATATATTTATTCCCTCCCTCCCTCACACCGCCCTTTATTATGTTTTTTGGATTGAAAAGCGTGGTGTGGTGTTATTTGTAATGTCCCATTTTTGAAATTAGGTGTCAACCCCCTTGTAACAATTATTTACATACAAGAGGGTTCATTTTTATTTGCTTATAAAGTGAACCCAGAATAAACCATCAGGTATGCAGGTACGCTCGATCAAGTCGTAGCTGTAATGCAGGTATTCACCACTTAAATCGGTTCGATAACCGCCTGGGAACCACTCACCGTAAGGGTCGTGTACTAAAAATCCTTTTTCGTCGTAACCAGTCAACACAATAATGTGACCAAATTCCGTGAAGTATCCATGCGTAATACAAGGATTACCCTCGCTTAAATGTGCCTTTACGGCGTCTATAGTTGCCGTAGCAGTGTAATTATCATTCAAGCCGTAATCGCGCACCAGAGTAGCTAAATCTTGTGGTGAGTGTCTGTCAAGGCGTCGCTTCTCCATGTATCCGTACAATTCATCTTCTAGCTGTATCCCTTGCTGATGTGGTGTCACACCCCCCCACAGCAAGCACATCGCAACAGAAGTGACGTTACAACTACCAGTTGGGTTACGTTTGTTGTCCAATTGTGAAAGGTACGGTACATCAAGCTTTACAAAGTTTTTCATAAGTACGTAGTACGTTTTGCGTTACATTGGCTACGCCTTAATTGTAACGAACTGTAACAATCCAGTTCGATTTCTTTGATGAAACTAATATCGCATTTCATCGAGCAAATCGAACTGGATTGGAGAAACATTATTGCTAATACTTCAAAATCTAAATTCAACAACACCTCTATCTACTACTGCACTAAAGCTGGAATTGTTTTAGATCAACGCCCAACTACGGGCGCTCTGGCTAAGCATATTGTCCGATTTGCCAGTAAATGGGAATACAGGGTTTATCGCGAATTAGTCCAGATGGTTGGTGTTGATAATGTTGGACTTCAATCCAAAATTATCCTTAAAGATACGACGGGAAATACAGGGCGCCTAACATATGTGTGCGACTTCCTTGTTTATAACTTCTTTTATGTAGAAGCCAAGGGATTCTTAACACCAGAAGCACGCTGCAAATTGAAAGTATTGGAGCTTCTGCACCCTTCTATCGCAGCACAATTACTGATAGTCACGGAAAAGCCTCAACGCTTATTTGGTGCAAAATGTCCGCCTACATTGTCGGTCGCAGAATTGACAAAGACAGTCAAAAACTTTGAAAAATATCGTATCCAAAACAATGACAAATGACACCGCAGCGCCCGCAATTGCCGATGTACCAGTTTTTAACTGGAGAGAAATTCGTTTAGTTTCTCACCCACTAAATTTGACGATGCTAGAACCCGACGGCTATCGGCATATCAAAGTTTGTCACTTACTGAATGAGAGCACGCACACTGAACCGCAACAAGCACGAATCGTCGTTTTCGATGAAGAATATGTTCGGCAAGTGATTGCAGGTCTGATTGTCCCGCTAGTATTTGATGCAATAGAAAGCAATAGACTAACGGAATTTCGACACAGAATAGCCCTTTTAGTAGGTGACGTTACAGCATCGCTTGAGGACACATTCCTTAATGCGCTAGCCGAGGGGCAGAAGCTCACAAAAAAAGAGTGTTTGAAGAGTTACAAGAATAGCTAGTAAACTCTCTCACTCTATTCTCCAAGTAGGCTCCTAAAGTAGGGAGCTACTTGGATACATCAACAACATGGCATCAACAACATGACAATTTATTACAATCCAGCAACAGAGAAGTATCCCGCAAAATTGAATGTCAGCCCAGAAAGGCTAACCGTTGCTGACACTATTGCCGTCACCGAGATGATTGTTTCATTGTCGCCAGATTCACTTGATATGACAATGATTTTGAACGCTAGCTGCGTAGGTATTGAATCCCGTGACAAAGGCTTTAAAGCTGAAAATAGTAAGTGCAATCTCTCGTTTAAGCGAGAGAAGAAACAGCAGTATAGCGTCGAACAGAAAAAATACGAAGAAGTCGCGGTCAGCAAAGATGAAAATTATTTATTCGTCATCTTGAGCGACTTCTTCGTCAAAAATCCAGCAGTAGGCTATACGGGACAAATCTTGCCGTGGATTAATCCATTCTTTTGGGAATTAATTGACCAAAATACTGCTGCATCTTCTGCGATGGCGGGCACAATGAAAGATAAAATTTTTAGTTTATCCCCACTGCCGGCTCTTAACTATTTGACCGAAGAAGACAAGACTAAGCTTGTTGCTGGAGCAAATCAATTTAGCAATAACAAAGGTGCTTACACAAAAGCTGAATCAGAAGCAGAAAAACTGCAAGCACGATTAGCTTTTTTAAAGGCTCAGACTAGCTGCTTATTTGAGTGGCAAACATTGGGAGAATTAGCTTTGATAATAAGGGCTGATGCGGACAGCGACATCGGGCTTAGTACGAAACTAGCAATTGAGCTAACAGTAAAATTGATGGGAAATAAACAATGAATGATCGACAATTAGAAATGATTGATTTTGCTCGAAAGCTTCATTCTGATACAGAATCGGGAGTCAACTATTTTGAAACAGAAAGTGACGAAACCCTTGGTGATGCAATTACCAGGCATCTGAGGCTCGTAACCGCAGGTTTACACGAAGCCGAATACAAGCTACTTGCAAGCTTCGCAATGATGCAATCCACGCTATGCAGCATTGTTCCCGTAATCCAGCTTTTGGGTGATTCCGGCTCCGGTAAATCTCAAATGTTGTTAGCCATTGAATTACTAAGCGGTCAAGAGCCGATAGCAGGGGGTTCTACGGGGGCAAGTCTAAAAAACCACATCAACCTCATACGATGGGTTGACCCTACAGTAATGACTTACGAGAAAAACTGCTTGTTACTGGTTGACAATACTAACTCTGACACGTTTGATTCAAACGACTGTTTGGCAGCCTTCCTAAATGGCTACAACCGGAAAACCGACAGGCAATTCATTAGCAATGGCAAAGGTGAAAACATTGAGTTCCGTACTTTTTGCCCCAAATTATTTACTAGCGTTTGGCAAATCGAAAGCAAGGAGTTGTTGCGCCGTACCTTGGTAATCAGAACCAGAAAAACTAAAGATTTGCAAAACACTCTAGAATTGGATGCTATTAATTGGTCAGTTCCCGCAGCGGAAATCAGAAACTTTTGGGAGCAGCCTAGCAATTGGCATGAATTTGCTGCCACTAGGAAGCAGTTGCAAACAAGTCTAAAACCACCTCGACACAGTAAAGAACATTGGACATTACTGAGAGACTTGCTTGCAACTGGCATTACTACAGGGGTATGGCATGACGCTAAATCAGCAATATCCGAAGTTGCCGACTGGCTTGACGGAAGCACAAAAAAGAAAATTCACATAGTCGATAGTATTGTCATCGAAGCGATTGAGCAATATTGTGGCAAAAAACGTGCTGATTGGGAAATCCTTAGCTCGGTAATCAACTTAGATATACCTCCGAAAATAATCAAGCAAGGTATTGATTCAGCGGTGTCAGACGGCATTCTAGAGCGTCCAAAATTAGCAGCAGTTCAAGAATGCCTAAAATCACTAAATTTTAAGCCTTTTAGGAACGAGTCCGATAAGTTTGTGTATCGTTTCATCGGCGAAAACAAATGAAGCCTTTTATCGATATGTACAACGAGTTGGGTATTAATCCTACGGATACTTGGCAAGAAAAATACTTGGGGTTTTTTGTCTCCTCAAGTAATGTAGAAGCCCTAGAACGCTTAAACTGGCTGGCAAATTACTTTGACTGCTTGACCACAGAGTTGAAGACTGACTCCGAATTTAACGAGTTTGCCTCAGGTCTGTTATCGGTTAATGTCCAATTGTCTGAGAAAATAGCTTGCCTCCTATCTACGATTGTATCCAAGTAGCTCCCTACTTTAGGAGCCTACTTGGAGAATAGCGAGTCCGAAATGACTTTAAACTATTTATTTATTTACAGGAGCCTCGCAGATGAGTGAATCGCTGAGCAAATCAATCAATACTCTCTTAGCTGCTCAAAAAAGCAGGTGTGAGCTTGAATATCTCACTTCAATAAGGCCGGTCAACAACAAATATGGTGTCATTTGGTACTGGTCAATCGACGGCGCTGAACCAGTAGACGTAGACAACACATTTGCCACCGTGGAAGAAGCTATCGCTTCACTCATCCAATACCTCGAAACTTTTGTCCCGCCCAAAGAGGACGATGATGATGAGGATAATGATGATGATGAGTATGAGTATGAGTATTAACAGGCTCTGCTATCCAGGAAACCCTTTACATGATGAGTGAAGCACCAAATAATACCGATGAAGAGTTGTCACCATCGGTATTGACACTAGACGATATCCTAAAGCGACTAGCTCATCTGGAGGCGATTGTTGAAGCCACTAAGGCAACACCTCGGTTAGACAATCGCTTGAGAAAAGTTGCAAGCTTTAATGTTTGTATCTCAGTTTTTGATTCTTTGACCGCGATAGCATTAGAACGAGAAATAACTCGCTCAGAACTGTTGCGCCACATTGTAGAAACATGGCTTGCAGCTACAACTAACAACGGTCGCCCAAAAGTCACTAAATCTAAGCCGGTTGGTTTTGATAAAAAATCAAAAACACCTACTGACACAATCACTGAACTGGAGTTTTAACCGCGTGAACATCAAAGACTTTGTTGATCAAATCAATGAATCAGACGCCATAGGATTGGTTATTCATCCTGTAATTCTATCTCTAGACTCTTCTTGGGATTTACTGGCGGCAAATACGAAATATTACTGGGCAACTCAGTATCGAGAAAGCATCCCTTTCGATACTGAATGGGAAGCGCTACTCGACTTTCTGGCATCACTGAACTGGGAAACCCCTGAGCTTTGGAATGCGGACAACACCTATGCCTGTGATGAGTCGGAACCACCATTCTAGGAAAGTCTGTGTCAACGTAACTCCTCGACCTCGACTAGAACAATACATCAAATAAGAGAGTACAAATCAATGGCAAATCAACCACCGGGAAACCCATCACCTTCTTCCGTGCCTTTATCACAGCTAACAATGGTTGTTATCAAGTCTGCTGCAAAGCATCGGAAAATTACACCGCAGGAGTTGATCGAAAACGCGGTAGCATTATACCTGAAACCTAAAAGCACAGAAGATAAGCTGATTGAATGCTTGGAACGAATAGCATTGTTAGAGGAGTGTCAACGTGCTGACAAGGCTAAGATAGCTCAATTGTCCAATGAATGCTATCAATTGGCGGAGCGAATAGCTGCTGCTACTCACTATTTAATGGACGAATTGGGGTAATCAAAATGATGCAAATTCTATTGCAGAATCACGATCAATCTCAGCGTCTCAAAAAGATAACGTGTACCGAACTCAGGCTTCCCGAGGTGATTGAATGGCAAGGTAGATTTTACCGCCATAACGGTCAGCGGAGTCTCTTCGTAACAGACAAACAGACAGGTAGTAGACAATGGTGTAACGTACCCTTCTACCGCGAGTGTCGAGGAGCTAGGCTAGCAAAACTCATCTTTACACCCGCCAAGGATTAGAAGTCATAAATAGATAGGACATACCCCCAACCAGGGGTATTTTTTTTTGACTAGAATCCCTCTAGAAGCTGCGGGCTTACAAGTAAGCTGTCTCAACGGCTGTAATGACGCAAATACGTTAAGCAAATAGAAAGTGTCTAGAAAGTACAGGCATAATGGCTGGAAGG
>NZ_JAEQCB010000182.1:0-9639 GCF_020738785.1 Microcoleus sp. PH2017_05_CCC_O_A
CTGCTACTTTGGAAACATCGGCGGCGACTCCTGATATTTCTCCTTTGAGGGACTGGTTTAAGCTGGATGCTTCTCCTTTTAAGGATTGAGTTAAACTGTTGACTTCTACTTTTAAAGATTGATTTAAACTGTTGGCTTCTCCTTTTACTGATTGATTTAAAGTTGCTAATTCGCTTTTTACTGATTGAGTTAAGTTGCCAAGGTCTCCTGTTACTGATTTATTCAATGTTTGGATTTCTGCTTTGGCTGTTTGAGTTAAACTTGATAAATCTTGAGTGAGTTTAGCTGCACCTTTTGCTGTACTGGCTGTATTCTCTGCAATTGATTTAATATTGTTGAACAGCGCGGGGTCGGTGTATAAATTAGATAGGCGGACTGTGGAGCGAATTAGTTCGTCGAGACTGACTCCTGCTTGACCTTTTAAGCGGGAATTTTTGCAGATTATCTCAGGGGGACAGTCGGCACTAATGGGATTGGCGGTGAGTAAGGAGTCTGGCAAAATTGAGTTGGGGGTAATGTCGATCGACGATTCGCCAATTAAACCCGATTTATTTGCTTCGATCGCCACATCGCGCGGCATGACTAAAGTACCGGGGGCTATCTCCATTGTCACCTCTACGCCGTTGGCGCTGGCTTTGATGGCGGTAATTTTACCGACGGCGACGCCGCGATACCTGACGGGCGTGCCTATTTGCATTCCCTGGGCGCTGGCAAATTCTACGGCGAATTTGTAGCTGCGGTTGCCTAGTTGTACGCCCTGCAACCAGAGCACTAAGCCGCCAAATAAACCGATTCCTACTAAAATCAAGAATCCGACAGAACCTTCTCTTACAGTTCGCGATCGCATATTGCCTCCTTTGGCAATTGGCAGTTGGCAGTTGGCAGTTGGCAGTTGATAGTTGATAGTTGATGGTTGGCAGTTGTTAATTTTTTTCTGATGTGTTGCCTATAGATTTTAGATAGGCGTTTAGTCGGGGTGACAGTTCGTCAATAATTGGCTTGAGTGTTTCTACTTGTGTAGTTGTTAGTAGTTGCCTAGTATAAGCCCGTCTCAACCAGTGCTTTGTTTCATATAAAGAACCTCTGGCAATCTTGATAAATCTCCGATGATCCTGATAGCTGCCTCGACCATCTCCTTCAGCAATATTAGCACCAATACTATCAGCAGCTCGAATAATTTGCTTGCCGACCGTATCTTTAGCTAGTGCGTCCCATTTTATAACAATATTCCAAATTTCATCAGCTAATTTTTCTGATAATTTATAAACATCTAATTTTTGAAAATTTGTTTGTGACATATCCCATCTCCCAATAATACAAACAATTAACCACTGCCAACCGCTTTCCTAACAACCGCCCACTGTCAACTAACAACTGCCCACTGTCAACTAACAACTAACAACTAACAACTGCCCACTGTCAACTAACAACTGCCAACTGCCAACTGCCCACTGCCAACTGCCAACTGCCCACTGCCAACTGCCCACTGCCAACTGCCAACTGCCCACTGCCAACTGCCCACTGCCAACTGCCCACTGCCCACTGACAATTGACTATCCAATCACTTGAATTGGGCCGGTAACGCTGCCGCTAAAAAATTGTTTAATTAACAAATTATCTGTCGATGCAATGTCGCTGACAGTTCCCTCCCACTGCACTTTGCCTTGATAGAGAAATACGATGCGATCGGCAGTCCGGCGAATGGTACTGTCTTGGTGAGTGACGATCGCATAAGTGCTACAAACTCCCTGAGCTCTCTGCAAATCCCGAATTAAATCTTCAATTACCGTCGAAGCGATCGGATCTAAACCCGCCGTCGGTTCGTCATACAGCAAAACCTCCGGATTGTCCCTCGCATTATCGGGATTTGCCATGATGGCGCGGGCAAAACTTACCCGCTTCCGCATTCCCCCAGACAACTGCGCTGGATAGCGTTCGCCAATTCCCCGCAAACCCACCATCTCTAACTTCTCCTCCACCAATTCCCGAATCCGGCGGCGCGGCAGCTTAGAATGCTGGTACAGTAAAAAACCGACATTCTCCTCTACCGTAAGCGAATCAAACAAAGCAGCTTGCTGAAACACCATCCCAATCCCGATCGGATCTGCCACGTCGTCCACCCATCCCATCCGTCGCTGTCCCTGAACGAAAACCTCGCCCGCATCCGGGGCCAACAAACCCGCAATTATCCGCAAAATCGTAGATTTCCCCGTCCCGGAAGGGCCAATAATTGCCAGGGCCTCTCCCCGATATATCCTCAGATCCACTCGATCGAGGATCGGGTTATCCCCGAAGGACTTACTTACCCCCTTGAGTTCGATTAGCGGCTCAGCCATAAGATGCGATCGATTATTATGTTGTCAGTCATCAGTCATCAGTCTAGCTAATGACTAATGACTAATGATTAATGACTAATGACTTAAATTGACTGCCAGAATCAAAACTCTCTTGTATTGTAAATTTGTCAGCTTGAGCTATTCCAATACCATTAAGACTAATTAACCATGTCAATTAGTTCATTTCCTAAAGCCCTGCGAGTCTTTGCCAAAGCTAAGCAGGTTTTTGTCCAATCCAGAAATCCTTACCCTTCTTCTTTGCGGAACGGGCGAGTTCACCAGTGGTTTAAGTGGTTGGCCCCCGGACTGTTGGTGAAACGGTGGCTGCTGATCAGTGCTAGCGGTGTGGTACTTGCCACTTTGGGTTTAGCGATTTGGACTGGGATGACTCCGATCTTTTTGCTGTTGCAATTGTTGAGAAATTTTTTGACTTGGATTGCGGAAGTTATTCCCAATTACGTGTCGGGCCCGATCGTGATTGCGGGCGGAATTTTGTTAATTCTGTGGGGCCAAACTCGCAGTTTGAACTCGATTACCCAAGTGCTGATGCCCGAAGGCAATGAGGAATTGGTCGATCGACTCCTCAACCACCGCCGCTTGCACCGCGGCCCGAAAATTGTCGCCATTGGAGGGGGTACAGGCCTTTCTCATTTGCTTAGGGGATTGAAAGATTACAGTGCCAAAATTACTGCGATCGTCACGGTGGCCGATGATGGCGGGTCTTCCGGGCGACTGCGACGGGAAATTGGAGTATTGCCGCCGGGAGATATTCGCAATTGTTTGGCCGCTTTGGCCGATGAGGAAAAGTTATTAACTGAGTTATTTCAATATCGCTTTCAGGCTGGTGACGGTTTGGTTGGTCACAGTTTTGGGAATTTGTTTTTGACTGCGATGAGCGATATTGCTGGAGATTTGGAACAGGCGATCGCCGCCAGTTCAAAAGTTTTAGCAGTGAGGGGGGAGGTGCTGCCGGCTACTCTGAGCGACGTTTCTTTGTGGGCAGAACTGTCTGATGGCCGGAGAATTGAGGGGGAGTCCAGCATCACCAAAGCTAACGGAAAAATCGTCAAAATTGGCTGCAATCCGGCTAATCCTCCGGCTTTGCCCAGGGCCGTCGAAGCGCTGCGGGAAGCGGATTTTATTATTATTGGGCCGGGGAGTCTTTATACGAGTGTGATTCCGAATTTGTTGGTGAAGGAAATTGCTGATGCGATCGCCAATAGTGAAGTTCCGCGCATTTATGTGTGCAATATTATGACTCAGCCGGGAGAAACAGACGGATACAGCGTTGCCGATCACATTCGGGCGATCGATCGGGCTTGCGGCCGCCCCCTGTTCGATGCTGTAGTAGTTCAAGGAAAAGTCCCATCTGCAAAATCTTTGATCCGCTATTCTCAGGAGAATTCCTATCCGGTTGTGCTCGATAGAGAAGCCATAACGCAACTGGGGCGGCGAATTGTCATCGCCAATGTCATGGATGAAGATAAAAATACCGGTTTAATTCGCCACAATTCCCAAAGATTGGCGGGGATGTTGCTGCGTTGGTACAGCCGCGCCCAGAATATTTAAGCTGCTGACTGTTGACTGTTAACTGTTGACTGTTGGGGAGCATCTCATGTTTGTAAAAAGGATTTTTTTATTTGAGTGCGAGCTTAAGAGCTCGCGTATTGTACAATACGCGAGCTCTTAAGCTCGCACTATAAATGAAAAACTGAGATGCTCCCTAACTGTTGACTAATGACTACTGGCTACTGACTACTGACTAATGACTACTGACTAATGACTAAAATGAAAACTTTGCTGCCAGATTTTGAGGCTACGCGCCAGTTTGGTATTGCGTTAGGTCGATCGCTTCCCCCAGGCACTGTAATCTTGTTACAAGGAGACTTAGGCGCCGGCAAAACCACCTTGGTTCAAGGTATCGCCGAAGGTTTGGGAATCTCCGAATCTGTGGAAAGTCCTACTTTCACCCTGATTAACGAGTATTTTGCAGGGCGGATTCCGCTGTACCATCTAGACTTGTATCGACTCGCACCCGAAGAAGCGGAGGCTTTGCACTTAGAGAGTTATTGGGACGGATTAGAAAGGGATTTGGGGATTGTGGCGATCGAATGGGCCGAAAGATTGCAGTACAAACCCGAAAAATATTTGCAAATTTCTTTGATTTATCTCGATAACGGGCGCCAAATTGAAGTGATGGGAACTGGCGAGTTATTGGATTGGGAATGGGAAAATTGAGAAAATGGCTATTCCCTACGGGATAGCTACAGCGCGTACTTACTGCGGCGGGCGGTTGACTCGAATCAATTTGCCCCTCAAAGTTTCTTCACCAGCAATAGCATCATTAATGCGTGTTGCCAATCTTTCTACATTCCGATTTTTAGTGCAGACAATAATACCTGCATGGTCTGGCTTTCGGTTGTGCAGTCCGATAAAATCAAACCGATTTAATGTCAAAATAGCGCGATCGTTACTCACAGCAAATTCTAGCACTTCAGGATCGGGAATGCCCAGATTTGCTTTTCCTGCTTCCTGAACTGTAAGCACATTGTGACCAAAAGCCCGCAGCAATTCCACAACTGGCAAAGGAAATTGTTCGTCTGCATATAATAATGCCATAAGTTATGCTTCCTCATTTTTGCTGATTGCTTGTTCAATTTCCTCTATATGTGAATCAGCATAAGTCCAAACATTGACCAAATCAGCAGCACTTAGATGGGGATAAAATTGGAGAAGTTCGGAATCGCTTGAACCTTCATTGCGAAAACCAACAAGCAGCCACACTGGAATGCGAGTTTTGGCAATACAAGCATCGCCGCCGCACACTTCGGGAGTCTTGGTAATTCCCGGCCAGCTATTGCTTAAACTTTGGGTTAACAGCCGTATTGCTTCAGATTTCTCGGTCGGAGTTAAGGCAAGAAGTTGTGTTTCTAGTTCTTGGAGCATAGGTAATATCGCCTCGATCGTAAGGGAATATACTCTGATAATTTTAGCACAACTTTTGCTGTAATGTTTTAGGTATGTAGTTGCGCTTCAGCGCTGAAGCGCAACTACATACCTTTGTTTATATAAATTGACTACTCAACGTCAAATGTCAAGGCTTTACCCCTGACATTTGTATCTAATTTACCGTTCTCAAAAACAACTTTTCCTCCCACAACTGTCACCACGGGCCATCCAGTTAAATTCCAACCTTCAAAGGAACTCCAGCCGCACTTACTCGCCATTTCTGCTCCGATCACCGGGCGGTAGTTGTCCAAATCAACTAAAACTAAATCGGCGTCAAAACCCGGAGCGATCGCCCCTTTGTTCGGAATCTTATAAGCCTTCGCAACAGCCGCAGACATCCAATTAGCAACTTGTGCAACTGTACACCTTCCCTCGACTGCTTGCGTCAACATCAAAGGCAAAGAAGTTTCAACTCCGGGCATTCCCGATGGGCTATTTGGATATTCTTGAGCTTTTTCTTCTAACGTGTGCGGCGCGTGATCGGTGGCGATAAAATCAATTACGCCGTCTAATAAGGCTTGCCAAAGTATTTCGTTATCGCGGGTATCGCGCAACGGCGGATTCATCTGGGCTAAACTACCAATCTTCTCATAGGCGCTGGTATTTAACAACAAATGCTGCGGCGTTACTTCCGCTGTTACCCAACTGGGTTTTTCTTGTCGCAAAAACTCAGCTTCGTCGCCAGTTGAAAGATGCAGGATATGCAAACGTCGCTGATATTTCTTAGAAAGTTTTACGGCTAGCTGAGTTGCTAACAAGGCTGCTTGATTGTCTTGAATTTGGGAGTGCACAGCTAAATCGGTACTGCCGGCAAATTCCTGACGGCGCTGATTAATTCTAGTTTGATCTTCGGCGTGTACTGCAATTAATCGATCGCCCTTTGCGAAAACTCGCTCTAAATTTTCCTCTCCATCCATCAACAACTGTCCGTGCATCGAACCCATAAACACCTTAATCCCCGGAGTCGGATTCGCATCCAACAAATCCGGTAAATTCTCCGGCGTCGCCCCAATAAAAAAGCCGTAATTGACCAAACACTTGTCAGCAGCGCGCCTTAGCTTGTCATCTAAGGCCGCTTGGGTTGTGGTTAGGGGGCGGGTATTCGGCATTTCCAAAAACGATGTCACGCCGCCCTTAGCGCACGCACAGCTAGCCGTAAACAAATCTTCCTTGTGTTCCAAACCCGGTTCGCGGAAGTGTACCTGCGGGTCAATTACTCCGGGTAAGAGAGTTAAGCCGATCGCATCTATTTCGCGATCGCACTCTGCCGCAATCTCGGGAGCAACCCGAACAATTTTGCCATCGCTAATTTGCACGTCCCCTACCAAAAACTCACCGTCTGGTAACAGAATGCGAGCGCGACGGATTAACAAACTTGATGTGGTCGGCATAAGCTATAATTAAATAGGTAATGTACGTAGAAGCCCAGACAAATTTTATCCTCAAAAGAGTTAGAAAAATACTAATAAATATAACTAGCTTTCAGGAAAATTGTAATTTTTACGATCGACCTCGGCGCACTTTACTCAACCAGATAGTACAAAAACTCGCGTCTGGGGCGCAGATTTTGCAGATTTCCTCAAAAAACCCCGAAATAAGTTTATAATTTGTATCCAGCCCAGTGACTTAAATACTTATGACTCGTCTAGACAAGTCAGCCGACCAAAAACCCCCGCAAGATACCGAAAATCCTTGGATAGAAGGAATTAAGACGATCGGCTTAGCAGCATTCTTAGCCTTTGGTATCCGCACCCTGGTTGCTGAAGCTCGCTACATTCCCACCGGCTCAATGCTCCCAACCTTGCAAATTAACGATCGATTAATTATAGACAAGGTGAGCTATCGACTTCAAGACCCGCAGCGAGGAGATATTATCGTGTTTATGCCTCCCGATCCGGCGAGTTTGTGCACGGGACAGCCGCCGCCGATCAAAGATGCCTACATCAAGCGAGTGATCGGACTTCCGGGCGATACTGTGGAAGTCAAAGATGGAAAAGTTTATATCAACAAGCAGCCGCTACAGGAAAAATATATTGAAGAAATTCCGCAGTATCCCTACGGGCCTGTAGTTGTATCTCAAAATTCTTACTTGGTACTCGGGGACAACCGCAACGCAAGCTGTGACAGCCATTATTGGGGCTTTGTACCCAGACAAAATATCATCGGTAGGGCGATCGTCCGTTTTTGGCCTCTCAACCGCACAGGCTCGATCGACCCCACACCGATTTATCCCGCTAAAAAATAGCTACCATTCAAATCCTCGGCGGTTGGAAACCGCGTCTATACAAACGATTCAAATCCTCGGCGGTTGGAAACCGCGTCTATACAAACGATTCAAATCCTCGGCGGTTGGAAACCGCGTCTATACAAACAATGTCCGCCTCCGCGGACTAAGAAATATGGAATTTCAGAGCAATGTGCGATGGCTTACGCCCCGCTACGCTACGACTCTTCAACCCGCGGAGGCGGGTTTTGTTGGTATAGACGCGGTTTCAACCGCCGGGTTTGTGGGTTGATCGGTGATATCAATTCCCGTTGCATCAGTATTGTTCAAACCGTCAACTGTCAACTGTCAACTGTCAATTGTCAACTGTCAACTGTCAACTGAATGACGTTTCGCGATCGAGAACTTTCACAACCTTGTTATACATATCCTCAGCTTCTTGTGGCGAATTGCCAATACTCGTCAATCCCAATTTGCCAAACTCCGACAAACAACCCATTAAATGAAACACGCTCCCCGTCTCAGTACCAGTGTCAAAATGCAGTTGATTGTCAGCAATAATATCCATCAAATCATTCGGCAACAATCCCCGATACCGCTCCTTTTTCAAATTATCCGAAGCCACATAATATTTCGGACGGCCCTGCTGGCTGTAAAATAATCCCGTAGTTCGCTCGTACCGACCGTTTGTTAACAGCTTCAAAGCCATAAACGGATGAGTTGTACCTCCTTTACGCAAGTTAATTTCTATTGCTTGAATATCCCATTTCCCGTCCGATTGCTTGACAGCAACATAATCCACTCCAAATCGCTCCAAAGCACCTTTTGCTGCTAAATTTTTTCCCACTTTCCATCCCAATTCTTGCAACGCCAGCCGATAGGATTCATCCGCCGGAAATCGGCAACCCAAGAAAATTTGACCGTCTGGGCCGCCTAAAATCTGGTCGTGGGTTGACAGAATTTCAACTTCGCCACTGGGGACAATTCGACCTTGAACGCTGGGCGATCGCTTTTCTTCTCCTTCGATAAATGCTTCCGCAATTGCCCCTAATTCGGGAATGCGGCTGCTGAAATTTTTCCAGGTTTCGCCTGTTGATTGAAAGCGCAAATTGTGGAAGCAATCGCCAATTGCTTTAACTCTTTCTTGAGGTGCTTTACCTGCGATCGGCTTCAAATCTAAAATTGCATTTCCTTCCCCCGAAAAACCTTCATTTAACTTAATTACCATCCGCTGCAAATCCGGCTGTCTTTCCCACAACGCAGCCGCAGCTTGGGCCAAATCTTCTGCATTCCAAACCAACTCGGAACCGTCAGGATAAGGTACGCCAGCTTCTTGAAAAATTTGCCTGCTGCCGCTTTTTGTTCCCCAATAAAGCAAATCCGGATCGCTAGCCCACAAAGGAATTCCCAATTTAACAGATAACTCGCGCTCTAAGGGCGTCGAGTTGTAACAAACCATATAAGATTTTGTCGGGCGTACTGCTTGGCGAATTCGCTCCATCAAGCGAGGACGTTCTAAAATTTTCTGGGTGAGGGATTTCGCCGATGCATCGTAAGCCGAGAACAGCAAAAGGCGATCGCGCGCGTGAGAAAATGGAATACCTGGGAGCAATTGCAGGTAATAATCTATAATCATGGGGTGCAGCGGCTCCGAGGTGATGTAAATTAAGCGCGTGCGAGGATTTCGCAGGCGAATCAATGAAAATAAATGCCGCTCTTCGTAGTGGTAAGCACCCTCAACTTTCAGAATTTCTTGCTGATCTAAGCTGAGAGAAGGAATGACGATAATATCACAATCTCCGCTGTCAAATTCTTCTATCTCTCGCCAACGTTCGCGTAATTCTGTCTGAAGATTGCGAAATTTTTGCGAGTATTCGGAAGATGAATTGTTTGACTCTTGCATGGCGTTTTCTCCTAATTATTCAAATAATTATTGCTAATGATGTAGGGTGCGTCAGCCCAAATAGTTGAGACAACTCAACTGGCACTCTTATAGGGGTTAATTTTTAGCTACGTTGTTGCGCTTGGGCGCTTACATATATAAAGAGCGCTGAAGCGCAACTACGTACC
>NZ_JAEQCB010000182.1:9654-18634 GCF_020738785.1 Microcoleus sp. PH2017_05_CCC_O_A
TTTATTTAAATTGACAAAATTCTCAAATAGTGACTTAAGGTGCCTCAGATCAAATATTTGAGACAAATCAAACAGTTTTTTTCACTCCGCACCCTATCGGGAACTAAGAAGTTCGTCGCACTCGAAAAAGTTTGGCGTATGGCAATATCGGCTCTAGGCGGCGTTGATTTTGCTTGAGTGCCGATCGCAATTTTTCCGAAGGGCGGAACACCAGAGGAGCCGAATATTTGTTCAGCATCTCGATATCGGGCGACTGACTCAGCAACATCAGCCGTACATCTTTGTCGAGCAAATAACTCAGGGAGAGCAAATCTCCCATGTTAGTAAAGTCATTACCGCGATCGCTAATTACAATTGTATCTTTAATCGAGCGATTAGCCATCGCCTCTTTGTTAATATTTCTCGCAACTTCAGCATTAAAATAACTCAAGTCTTTGCTCCACCAAGTATCAGAAACACCGCTGACTGTACAGGATGCTATGCTTGCTGTAAATACCCCGGCTAAAACGACTTGCCAAAACCGCTGCTGAGTTTTCACATTACTGGCCAGCAAGCAAGCAACTGCTAGCTGCACCCCCGGAAAGCAGGAAATCAGATACCGACTGACGGCGGAGCGTTTGCCACCTAGGATTATATCCGGTAAAACTAGCATCAAAAACGGGACGAAAATTGATGTTATAATAAACATCAAAGTTGAAATATTTGTGCGGCGGCAGATGTTGTAAACGGCTGCCGCAATTAACAGCAAAAATGGCAATCTTAGCAGATAAGTCCAGATATTGTCAAAGCCGAAGTCGAAGTCAAAAAATAAGGCTGTAAAGCTGAGCGTCCACAATTTTGCCAGGTACAGCCAACCAGGAGATATTCGCGTCCAATCTGTCGTTGCTGAGGCTCGTTCCAGGTTGGTCGCCAGCACGTAAATCCACGGCAGATACAAGATTAAAGCTGCTGTTACTGCTAAGAAAAATTGCGAATTAGTTAAGTGACCTCGCAATTTTCTTTTTTTGACAAACAGCCAGCAAGCAATTATAAAAACTCCATGTCCGACAAGTGTTAACGTGAAGAAAGGGTGAGTGTAGCAACCGATCGCGATCGCGATCGAGTAATACGCCCAATTTTGCCACCCCCGCAACCGCAATGCTCTCAGCAGCAGCCAACTGCTGCCAATCACCGTTGCAGTCAGCAAACTGTACTGCCTTGCTGTCTGAGCAAACAAGATGTCAAAGGGAGATAAAGCCAACAGTGTTGTTGCTACTAAGGCTGCCAAATTTGAAGCGAAAAGTTCCTGGGCTAAAGCGTACATCAAAGGCAGCGACAGCAAACTCAATATTGCTGGCAAACTGCGGGATGCTGCAAGAGAACTGCCAAATTGCTGCATCCACAAACGAGCCATCAAAAAGTACAAAGGCGGATGCTGCGGGTCTTCTAGTGCTAAGGAACGTATTGTGTCTGCTGCTGTACTCCCCGGTTTGATCCGCTGATATTTCTGCAATTCTGGTGCGGGAATAATGCGGTTTTGAAATAGTTCGTCGTCGATTTCTTGCCTGGTGAAACCAGCGGCGCGGATTGATGTGTAAGCTTCGTCGTGCCAGTAAAGTTTGCGATCGATCTCGAAGAACCGAAATCCGATACCTAGTAAAATGCCGATCGCCAATAACCAGATCAGCAACCGCGAATTTTGAGGATTTTTGGGATTAACAGATGTGTCTTGATGTGTTGTAGATGCCATGCTTGTCCTAATTGTAGCGATCGTCCCAGATGCGTACCGATCGACTCCGGGGACGATCGCACCACTACGCTCAGAAACCGGGTTTTTTACCGGGTTCGCCTGCTGCAACCTGTGTATTGCTGTGGAAAAACCCGGTTTCTCTCCACCCCCGTTTGGGCCCTGTAAAAGATCGATCGATACCTGTACAGATCCCAACCGACCATTATTCTACCTTCTGCCGAAAGCCTTCTACCTTCCAAGCAAGAGCCACCTTCAACAGTTGACAGTTGATAGTTGACAGTTGACAGTTGACCGAAGGAGAGCGACCTCTACCCTTAAATCCGAGGATTGGAGTAATGAATAGTCTGATTTTAATTTCTCTCTCGAAGGCGGGCGGGCTTTCAACCAATTCTTTCTGGTGAGGGCGCGATCGAGCCCAACCACCGCAAAATCAAGAATTCTAAACCAAATCCCCCCAGAACCTCCAGACCCCAAAAATAACTGCTAACATACGTGTTGTACAGTTAATCAACAAGCTCCGCAAGGGGTCTACCCGCGTACCGAAAATGGCAAAAAAAGAAGCTTCTACAAAAACTACTGAAAACACAGAAAAGCAAAAAGCCCTAACTTCCGTACTGTCCCAAATCGAGCGCAGCTTTGGCAAAGGAGCGATCGTCCGATTGGGAGACTCCACTCGCATGAGGGTAGAAACCATCCCCACCGGAGCTCTGACACTGGACATTGCTTTGGGCGGCGGTTTGCCAAAAGGCCGAGTAATTGAAATTTACGGCCCGGAAAGTTCCGGTAAAACTACTCTAGCGCTCCACGCGATCGCCGAAGTCCAAAAAACCGGCGGCATCGCAGCCTTCGTAGATGCCGAGCACGCCCTCGATCCCACCTACGCCTCAGCATTAGGCGTCGATATTGAAAATCTCTTAGTTTCCCAGCCGGATACCGGCGAAATGGCCCTAGAAATTGTCGATCAACTCGTGCGATCCGTCGCCGTCGATATCGTAGTCATTGACTCCGTAGCCGCCCTCGTCCCCCGCGCCGAAATCGAAGGCGACATGGGCGACTCCCACATGGGTTTGCAAGCCCGCTTGATGAGTCAAGCACTGCGGAAAATCACCGGCAACATCGGTAAATCCGGCTGTACCGTGATTTTCCTCAACCAATTGCGGCAGAAAATCGGCATAACTTACGGCAACCCCGAAACCACAACCGGCGGTAACGCCCTCAAATTTTACGCCAGCGTGCGGCTCGACATTCGCCGCATTCAAAGCTTGAAAAAAGGTACCGAAGAATACGGCAACCGCACAAAAGTTAAAGTTGCTAAAAATAAAGTTGCTCCGCCTTTCCGCATTGCCGAATTTGACATTGTATTTGGTAAAGGCATTTCTACCTTAGGCTGTCTGACTGACTTGGCAGACGAGATGGGAGTAATCCTGAAAAAAGGTTCTTGGTATAGTTACAACGGCGAGAACATCGCTCAAGGACGAGACAAAGTGATTCAACACATGGAGAAAAATATCGATTTCAAAAATGAGATCGAGCGGCTAGTACGGGAAAAACTTGATACTGGGGCAGTGGTTTCTGCTAATTCTGTCGCTCCTGTGGATGTCGATGCTGATGATGTCGATGCTGATGATGATGAGGTTGTTGATAATGATGACATTCAAGATGTAGGAGACATGGAAGAAATTTAAATTTTGTCGCGATCGGTCATTAGTTCTGTCCGCGAAGAGCGTATTGTATAATACGCTCTTCGCGGACACCACTAAAATCAAAAATGCTTGTTACAAAAATGAGATGCTCTCAAATTAAATGGGTGCATCTCATTTTTGCATCAATACTAGCTCGCTTCGAGTGCGTAGGCGCAAGCCGGGACGTAGCCATCGCCCGGGGAAATTTCTGTCACCGAGAGCTATTGAGGTGGGTCGCTACTCGAAAAGTCGATTTTAATTCAGTTTAATGGCGACACACCCTACGAATAATATTGCTACAGGGCAAGCTGTCAAATGTTTACTTCACCCTGCTTTTGGTCTCTTCACCTTGATTCACTTGGTAGCACTCGCATCACTGCGTTTACACGCTTCAGCTTCTGACTCATTGCAGGTGCAAATACTTAGGAGCAGAATAGATTCATATACGTAAGTAAAGGAGTTCCAATCACCGCTAAATACTGTGGAGTTTACGGTTACTTCCCTCTGGGTCAAGCTGCGGTAACTAACACTAGCCAGATTTTGACAACTGACAGATTTCACCTCTGAGGCTGTTTGTAAAGAAATGTAAAAGCTCCTGAAAGTTAATTGCTGTTACAGAATGTAGGATTTCTGAGCTGAACTGTAAAAAAAAGTTGTCTTGATTCATCGGAAAAATGAACTGGACAAACATGAATTTCATTTTTCAGGAACTTAAATTCTTATCCCAGGAGAATCAATCATGACTGACGGTCAATTAGGAGTTATATTAAAGATGGCTCAAACAATTAATCCTCAAATTGAGAGCGATCGACATTTTGAAATAGACTTGGAAAAATTGCGTCAACTGCCAGCAGGAACATTAGGGTGCGAAGTGGCGCGATTTCTAGACGAACAAGGGTTTGAGCCGATCGCATCTGGAGACTGGATTCAACGAAACCACGACGTTTAACCGGTTCTCACTGGTCTTTCACCTTCTGCCGAAGATGAATTTGTACTTCAAGCGTTTACTCGCGCTCAAGTATTTCGCCCTTCCTGTGCGATTTTAGTGTTAGTTGGATTGCTAAGTGGCAAATGCCCGATCGGACAAATTATCAAAGGTTTAAAACATGGAAAATTAGCCGAGCGGCTAATTGACTGGGACGTTGCATCTGATTGGGAAACTCCCTTATCTGAAGTCCGAGAGAAACTGGGGATTCTACCATTAATTGATTAATTTTTTAACTCGTCACTGCACTGCAAAACTATGCAAAGCACAATTTACAAACCGGTAATCAGCCTGAGCCCGCGAGAAAGAGCGATCGCCCAATTAGTAGCGCAAGGTCTGCCAAACAAATGTATTGCCAAAAATTTAAATATCAGTCACTGGACGGTGGCTACTTACGTGAGGCGGATTTTTATCAAACTCGGTGTTTGTTCTAGAACTGCGATGATTGCACTGTTGATGCAAGAAAATATGCTCTGGGACTCATGAGTCGATTTTAGATTTTAGATTTTACGTTGACTCACCTTGATGAATCAGGGAACTTGAACTATGGTCTAAAATTTGGGAATCGATTTTGACCCTCGTGTCGGGCATTTATACCTGTTTTTGAGGCGGAATAAGTTAGATATAGCGGTTCTCAGAAAGATGCGGTACGTAGTTGGGCTTCAGCCCTCTTAGTTTAATGGTTATAGAAGCTGTCAACAGTTGACAGTTGACAGTTGACAGTTGACAGTTGACAGTTTGAGAGCGACCTTTACCCTTAAGTCCGAGGATTGGAGTAATGAATAGTCTGATTTTAATTTCTCCCTCAAAGACTTGGGGCTTTCAACCAATTCTTTCTGGTCAATCATACCTCATCTCTTTGAGAAAGGCTATAGTAGGGTGTGTCAGCCTGATTTAATTCTCTGGTAACTCAGAAATTCTCTACTGACAAGCGAATTTCTTGATGGTACCCGCCACATGATTTATCCGTGGAATCAATCCCAAATCGAAAATCGAAAATCCTCTCTTCCCCCGAATTTATCCGTGGGGTCGCCTCTAAAATCTAAAATCTAAAATCTACAGACATACTCGGAGAAAAATAAAAACCCAGTTTCCGTGTGAAACCGGGTTTTTATTTGCAATATTTAAAACCTTTTATGCCAAAGCCAAAGAACGAGAAGAATTTCTCAAAAAATTCAGCAATTCTCGATTCACCGTTTGCGGCGCTTCCTGCTGAATCCAGTGACCACAATTAGGGATTAATTTTAACTTAAACGGAGCGCTAATTAACCGATCCAAACCTTCTACAAGTGTG
This sequence comes from Microcoleus sp. PH2017_05_CCC_O_A, assembly GCF_020738785.1. NCBI lineage: Bacteria > Bacillati > Cyanobacteriota > Cyanophyceae > Oscillatoriales > Microcoleaceae > Microcoleus > Microcoleus sp. PH2017_05_CCC_O_A. The sequence continues at coordinate 15,345 of NZ_JAEQCB010000182.1, forward strand.
TGGCTCAAAAACGCATCTTCTTCTCCCCAAAGCACCAAAGTAGGCACTGTCACAGGATCTAACTTCTGCCCCCAATGCCAAAGACGCTGCGGGTGAAACATCTGCTGGTAATAATTCATCGCGGCCGCTAACACTCCTGGCTTTTCTAAAGCGGTTTGATAAATCTTAGTTTCCTCAGCGCTAAAAGCTCCTTTGCGAACAGCTTGTCCTTGCAAGATATTTTGTACAAAATCTTTCAAATTTTGCCGGATCAACCATTCAGGAATGCCGGGAACTTGAAATGCCAAAATATGCCAACTGCGGCGGAGTTGGTCTAAATTGCTTGCCATTTCCTGCACGAATCGCTGCGGGTGCGGAGCGTTTAAAATTGCCAAGCGGTTGAGTTTTTCGGGGAATTTTTGAGCTAAATGCCACGCGATCGCACCACCGCAATCGTGACCGACAATGTGCGCTTTTGTATAGCCCAGCCGATCGATCAAACCGCGAATATCAGCACTCAGCGTATCCAAATCATAACCGCTTTCCGGCTTGTCCGAATCGTTGTAGCCCCGCAAATCCGGCACCACAACCTTAAAATGACGCGCTAAGGCAGGAATTTGATGGCGCCAAGAGTACCAAAACTCAGGAAACCCGTGCAGGAGGATCACGAGCTCGCCTTCTCCTTGGGAAACGCAGTGCAAGCGGATGTTGTTGGTTTCGACAAAGATGTGTTGCTGTTCGGAATCTAAAGACTTCATAGTTGGAAAGTTAGACTTATTTTCGGGCTGTACAGAACTCGCCGACTGATAGCAGGTTCAAACAGCCCAATGGTTTTAATTCTTCTGTTTTTATTCTAGCTGCTTTTCGATCCCCGCCGCTGCAATCTCATTAAACTTAAAACTTGTAGAGTTTTTCGCCGAATAGCAAGGGTTTGAAGCCCTTACTCAGGTCGGCAGATTGTGATAAGAACGGAGTTTAAATCTATGTTCTTATCACTTCGCACTCAACTGTCAACTGTCAACTGTCAACTGTTTAACGTCTTGTTTTTTAGGTGTAACTACTTAGATAAACTTTCTCACCTTAAATCTGTGGTTTTAACAGCGGCGCAGGCGGTTTAATAATAGCACAATTTCGTCCGTTGCCGATCGCATTTTTGAAGCAGACAGATCGGATTGATTGATGATAATACTAAACACCAGCGGCTCGTAATTGGGAACTTCGATATATCCCGACAGCGCCGAAACTCCGCTCAAAGTTCCAGTTTTTGCTTGCAAAATTACGCGGTTTGATGTAGTATTTATGCGATTTTTCAAAGTGCCGCTATCGCCAGCCACGGGCAGTGATGCGCGGTAGATAGATCCAGTAGGTGAATTCGCCATCAATCTCAAAGTTTGCACCAAGGCTTCTGGACTAATTAAATTGTGGCGGGAAAGTCCGGAACCGTCGGCTAATATGTAGCTGTTTGGATTTACACCTAATTGAGTTAAAGCTATTTTTAACTCCTTCAAACCAATTTCACCTGTATCCTCTTGTGGCACAGGCATCTTGCCTATGACTGTTTGTGAAACAGGCAGGGAGCCTGTAATTTTCCCCAACAATCTCAATAAAACTTCTGCATAAAGATTGTTGCTTTCCCGATTAGTTTCTTTCACCAATTCCGCCAGCGGTGGCGATTCAACAAACGCTAATTCCTGATTTAAATTGCGAGGAACAGGGGCAACCAAAGCTTGTTTGACAGGGATTCCCTCAGCCACTAAAACTTGCTGAAAATGCTGTAAAAAATTATTAGCGGGATTGACAACTGCGACATAAGCTGATTCAGATTCCGCACCAACTTTCAACTGCCCGCCAACTCTAATTGTGGGCCGATCGAACTCCCTGCCAACTTCAATAAACTCCGATTCGGTGGTGGGAACTGTGACTGAATTGTTCAGAACTTGCCACTGATTTGCTAACTTAGGTTCGGCAAAAGTGACTTTCAGAGGTTGCCCGATCGCCTGTGGGGACAAAACAAGCTCGATCGCGTTTTGATTGAAAATTAAACTGTTAACCGGCGCGCCATAGCCAGCTTGGGCGTCTTCCCATTCCCAATTCGGATTGACTGCACTGCCTTGAAAATAGCTGTCATCGCCAATCAACTCATTTATGCGATCGACTCCGCGGCGTTTCAACTGCTGCGCCAAGTCCTTCAACTGAGCCTCCACAATGCTCGGATCGCCCCTACCGGCAACATACAAACTCCCATTTGCGCCGCTGTAAACCGATGTCTTAATCCGAAAATCGGCACCGAGTTTCTGCAAAGCAGCCGCTGTGGTTAGCAGCTTGACATTGGATGCTGGAATAAAATATTTGGTGGCGTCACGGCTGTAGAGAGTCGCCGCAGATGATAGCGGTTGAATCAAAATGCCCCAGCGCGATCGGCTAAATTCAGCACGATTGGCGATCGCATCTACCTTCGCCCCCAATTCCCCAGGACAAATATCCCCAGCAACCGCAGGCGTTTGAGCGACTACCGCCGACGTGCGCCCCAAAATTAGGACTAACAAACTAACCGCAATTCCTTTAATTCTCAAAGCATCACTTCCATCACAATAGACTTCTTAGAAAAGTCCTTTAAATCAAATTTTCGGACGGGCAAGAAGCCCGTCCCACCAAAAAAATCTTTTCTTGTGGAACGGGCATCTTGCCCGTTCCAGGTATTTTTGCAAGAGGTGCGATCGCCATTCAAAATACTTTTTATCAAAATCGTATTTCTCTCTAAAAAATAGGGTACATCTCACTTGGGAAGAGGGCGAAGCATGACCGCATATAAGTTATTAGTTATCATCTCATATTGACTGCGGTCATGCTTCGCCCCTACGGATATATTCGCTTGCATTGAGTAAATCTGCGGTTAACCACCAATCAAAGACTTAAGAGAAAAGTCCAAATTAGATGCAAACATATCTGATAAAAATCACCGAGTCAAGACTAATAATAATAACGCATATGAATTCTCGGATTGAACAGCGCCTCTACAGGTTTTCCGCCTTTGAGGTGCTGTTCCACGATCGACTCTACATCACTCGGTTTAACTCGACAATACCAAATTTGGTCTGGGGTGACTCGCACAGTCGGGCCCGTGTTGCACTGTCCCTGACAGCTAGAAGCTTCAACTTTTACTCCTGGGACTGGTTGGGCTTCAAAGGCAGCTAGCACTGCTGCTGAACCATGTCTCAGGCAAGATTGATACTGGCAAACTAATACACAGCGCGTTTCTGGTTGGGTATCTGCTTCTGCGGCGGTAGATTCTGGCATCGCTAAGAATTTAT
>NZ_JAEQCB010000183.1:0-28525 GCF_020738785.1 Microcoleus sp. PH2017_05_CCC_O_A
ATCGAGAAGCTGGAGAAACAAATATGGCACAGGCACAACGGCTCGCTGGCTATGGTCTAGACGTTTTGAAGAAGCTGTTTAGAATGAAATAGCCCTGTAATTTTACCTCATAGTCTAACACATTGTCAGTGCCGATCGCGAGTCAAAGTTTTTTCAGGTAAGGGTTTTAGGCTTATTCAGCAAGCCCTAGCTAGCACTTTCGCCTGTTACAGAACCTTTTTTACAAAACTTTCCTTGTTTCTTTAGATTCGTTTTGCTTGTCGGTACGATCGCCCACTTATCGGCTCGATCGCCCACTTATCGGTACGATGGAATCAATGACGTGGCGATCGACTGACTCACTCTTTTAAGATACAAGGGGCGGGTTCACCAACAATAATTGCCACTCAACCAATAATCTCAAAAACCCGCCCCCACCCAACGGTAAATCACTTCCCTAAATCTGGCGGAAATTCACGGATGTAATCGCATTAGCAGTCACTCCAATCATCACACCTAACTCCTCCCCCGTCAAGATATTTTTGATGAGAACTCCCTGAATATTTTGAGTTATTGCTAACTGATTAAAGCTCAAACCTCCGCTTAATCCAATTAAATCTTGACCCACGGTAAAATCAGCGATTATGTCAAATCCGCGATCGGCTTCTAAGACAAAAATATCATTCCCAATACCACCAGTCAAACTATCATTACCCAAGTCTCCATAAAGAATGTCGTCGCCCTGACAACCAGTTAGAGTATCGTTATCTTCCCCTCCATAAATAGTATCATTTCCTTCACACCCTCCCAGAATATCTGCTTGTTCGTTACCGCTGATAAAATCATCGCCAGCCCCGCCGCAAATGGTATCATCACCTTGACTTCCAAACAGCGAATCCTCACCTTCACTACCAAAGATTATGTCATTCCCTTTGCCTCCAAATAAGGTGTCATTACCCTTACCACCATCAATGAAATCATCATTTCTGTTACCATAAACGATGTCATCACCTTCGCGACCATTGATGGAGTCATTGCCTTTACCTCCGAAGATTAAATCGTTGCCAGCATCGCCCAGGATGATGTCATTATTTTCATCTCCAAATAAGATGTCGTCACCTTTGCCACCGCTGATAAAGTCATTGCCTTTATTGCCGTTGAATATGTCACGACTCTCGCCACCATATAAGTTGTCATTCCCAGATTTAGCATCGAATATATTGCCGTTGTTGCTGCCAAGAAATTCATCGTTTTGGGCAGTGCCTATTTGAATGCCGGATATACCGAGTATGGTGTTTTCAACTGTATTTGGTTGGTTTAAGTTGGGATAGTCAATTTCATCGCAGATGCAGTCATCGTTGGGGATGTTGTTAGTTATTGGTGTTGGCGTTAATTCGGGTGTTGGTGTTACCTCGGGCGTCGCTGCGGGTGTTGGCGTTACCGCAGGTGTTGGTGTCGGTGTCGGTGTCGGAGTTAGCGATGGTGTCGGCGTTGGTGCGGGTGTCAGTGTTTCCGCTGGCGTTGGTGTCGGCGTTACCGCAGGTGTTGGCGTTACCGCAGGTGTTGGCGTTACCGCAGGTGTTGGTGTCGGTATTGGTGCAGGTGTTTCGGTTACCGCAGGTGTTGGCGTTACCGCAGGTGTTGGTGTCGGTGTCGGAGTTAGCGATGGTGTCGGCGTCGGTGTCGCTGTCGGAGTTTCCGATGGCGGGGGCGTCGGTGTTGGAGTTGGAGTTGGCGAGAAAGGCGTCGGAGTTGGACTTACCTCGGGCGTCGGAGTCGGCGAGAAAGGCGTTGGTGTGGTGACAGGAGTTGGTGTGGTGACAGGAGTTGGTGTGGTGACAGGAGTTGGTGTGGTGACAGGAGTTGGTGTGGTGACAGGAGTTGGTGTGGTGACAGGAGTTGGTGCGGTAATATTCACACTAAAATTACCTAAACCGCTAGCAGCAGATAAATTGCCAACAACATCCTTCACCTGCGATGCTTGCAAATTAACTGTGTAAGTAGCATTATCAGTATTATCCCAACTTCCGCCTGGGGGAGTAAACGAATATGTCGCTGTGCGGGGTGTACCATTGCTATTAGTATTAACACTAATAAATCTAGCAGAAATAGCACCGCCTGACCAATTTACAACAACATCAGAATTTTCTAAACTGCTAACATCAACTCCACTGATATCACTGAAAGTAACTGTCAATGTCTGACTTGTACCACCTGCTGTAGTAATGTTAGAAATTGGTGCCAAGTTAGCCGTAGGTGGGATGACATCAATAATCGGGATCGTGATATTAGCAGTGCGAGTGAGTTGAGTGGCTGCGGTGTTATTGTTACCCGCAGCATCTGTGGCTTTAGCTGTGGGAATATCAACTGTGACATTACCAGTAGCAGTAGGTGTGACATCAAAAGTGTAAGTTTTGGCATCAACTATGACAAAGTTTCCGACAGCAGCATTGGCTACGGTGATATCAGTAGTATCAAAGCCGATGACATTTTCACTGAAGGTGGCTGTGACGGTAAATAAACCAGTTACTGTGGTTGGTGATGTTGATGTTAAAGCAACTGTGGGCGCGGTAATATCGGCAGTGCGGGTAAGTTGAGTGGCTGCGGTATTGTTATTACCTGCTGTATCTGTGGCTGTAGCAGCAGGGACATCAACGGTGACATTACCAGTAGCATTCGGTGTGACTGTAAAAGTATAAGTTGTGCCGCTACCTGTGAAGTTGCTAATTGTACTGTACGGTTTCGCTGAATGTTGCTGTGACTAAAAACGGTGCGTTTGTGGTGGTTGGTGATGCGGATGTTAGGGCTACTGTTGGTGCAAGAGTATCGGCAGTGCGAGTTAATTGAGCCGCAGCGGTATTGTTATTACCCGCGGTATCAATCGCTCTAGCTGCCGGGACATCAACTGTGACAGCGCCGTTAGCATTCGGTGTAACGGTGAAAGTATAGGTTGTGCCACTACCTGTGAAATTGCTAATCGTACTGTTAGTCAGATTCACGTCACTGGCGATAAATCCTGTGACGCTTTCGCTGAATGTTGCTGTGACTAAAAATGGTGCGTTTGTGGTGGTTGGTGAAGTTGATGTTAAGGTGACATTTGGTACAAGTGTGTCTACAATTATGGCTTTGCTATCAGCTAAAGACTGCCCCGCAGGAATAGTTAATGTTGCATTATTGCTCGCAGAATCTCTTAAGGTTGCACCAGTTGCTAAAGTTATGCCAGTTGAGTTGAGATCCGTGCTGTTTTGTCCGGTGGCTGGAGTATAAGTGCCGACAGCAGATGTGCCGGTAAAAGGTGCAATTGTGACAGTGCCGCCTGTATCTAGGTTGACTGTCATGTTACCGCCTGCTAAAGTAACTGCTTCGCTGAAATTGACGGTGACGTTGATGTTGCTAGTTGTGTTGTAACTGCCGTTGGCGGTGGTAGAGGTGACGCTGGTAACAGTTGGCACAATTCCATCTATTACTATTGCTTTATTAGCACCCAAAGAGTTAGCAGCAGCGGGTGCTGGTAATGTTAAGCTGGCATCAAAAGTGGCAGCATTCTTAATAGTACCGCCGCTTAAAGATAAAGCAGTTGTGGAAAGATAGTCTAAGTCGGCGCTGCGATCGCCTGCTGCTACTGTGTACCGGAATGTCAAGGTGTTAGTACCGGTGCCTGAGAGGTAACTGGCGACGGGTGTTGCACCTGCTAAGCTAAGTTGCGGCGTACCCGTGACGTTGACGATTTCAGAGAAGTTAACAGTGATGCCGATGTTTGTGCCGATGCCGTAAGTCCCGTCTGGGGTGGCTGCACTGACGCTGGTAATCGTGGGGAAGGAGTTAACTGTGATGTTGGCGGTTTCGGTAGCTGTGCTAAAAACGCTGGATGTTGTGTTATTGGTTCGATCGGTGGTGTAGTTAGCGGTAGTGCCATTTGTGCCGGTAATTCGATCCCAGGCGGCAAAGGTAATGGCGTTGGTGACAGTGCCGCTGTAACCTGCATTGGGCACAAACCGGATTTTGGTGTTGGCATCACTAGCTAATAGTAAGGCGTTGGTGGCAGAAACGGCTGGGGTGTTTGTCCAGGTTGTGCCATTGGTGGTGTATTGCCAAGTGCCGTTAGCGGTGTCTAATGCAGTGATGGCGATGCCTTGGGATGCGCTGGCGTTGGGATCGGTGATTTTTGTGCCGCCGAGGTTGGCGATGATGGTGGAGATTAATGTGCCTGTACTGGCGCTGTCGTTTTGGTTTTGGGCGTTGAGGGTGGGTGTGCCGGTGACGGTGGTGGGGGTGGAGATGATGCCGTCGGTGGCAGTGTATTGAAAGGTGTCTACGCCGTTGAAGTTGGCGTTGGGGGTGTAGAGGATGTTGCGCCCTTGGTCGATCGCGATCCGATCGACCTGGTTATTATTCGGATTTGGGTTGAAAGTGGCATCAGCGGCACCAGTTGTGGGGTTTAATTTGGCGATTCTGTTGCGGGTTTGCCCGCCGAGGGTGGTGAAAGCGCCTCCTACTATGAGGTTGCCACTGCTGTCAAAAGCGATCGCATTAATAGGACCATTCGTGTTTGGGTTGAAGGTGGCATCAGCAGCACCAGTTGTGGGGTCTAATTTGGCGATATAATTGCGGGCTTGTCCGCTGATGTTGGTGAAAAAGCCGCCCACTATGAGGTTGCCACTGCTGTCAACGGCGATCTCATAGATATAATTATCCGGATTTGGGTTGAAGGTGGCATCGGCGACACCAGTTATGGGGTTTAATTTGGCGATATAATTGCGGGAAAGTCCACCGATGGTGGTGAAATCGCCATGTACATAAGGGTTGCCACTGTTGTCAACGGCGACGGCCCAGACCCCACCATTCGGATTTGGGTTGAAGGTGGCATCGGTAGCACCAGTTGTGGGGTTTAATTTGGCGATATAGTTGCGGCTTTGTCCGCCGATACTGGTGAAAGTGCCGGCCACGATGGGGTTGCCACTACTGTCAAGGACGATCGCTTCGATATTACTATCAGCGTTCGGGTTGAAGGTGGGATCGGCAGCACCAGTTATGGGGTTTAATTTGGCGATTCTGTTGCGGGCTTGTCCTCCGATGTTGGTGAAAAAGCCACCCACTATGAGGTTGCCACTGCTGTCAAAGGCGATCGCATTGACACTACTATTCGCATTAGGGTTGAAGGTGGCATCTGTAGCACCAGTTGTGGGGTTTAATTTGACGATACAGTAGCGGGTTTGTCCGTTGATGGTGATGAAATTGCCACCCAAATAGGGGTTGCCACTACTGTCAATGGCGATCGCATTGACCGCACTATCTGGATTCGGGTTGAAGATGGGATCTACTGTCCCATCGCTATTCAATCGAGCAACATAGTTGCGTGCAATGCCACCGATATTGGTGAAAAGGCCACTCACATAAATCCAGTGGTTAGTAATAGCTGTGCCGTTAGTAGGGGCGGTGACAATGCTTTGTACAGAGAGGCGTCCGCTACCTGTGTCGTTGGCAAGTACGTCGATGCTAACTGCCGACGAGTTGACGGGAATGGCTTTGTTGTCGGGATTGGCGGTGGCTAGTATGTGGCTGTAAGCACTGAAGGTGTTGAAGTTAAATGCTTTACCTCAATGATTTCACTCAATCGCTTGACGAAATTTTTGCCAGCTTCTCCTTTGCCTATTTCACACCCATATAATAAGATGTCTGCGTTAGCTATCAGGGCGTTTCGCCACTGTTGCAACTGTTGGCTGTAGTTTTCGATGTTGTTGCCGTTGAGTTCTGTCGTGCCTAAGTAAATCTTGCCGGAACCGCCGTGGGTGATGATGTGTAGGGCTTTGATACCTGTGTGCTGAGCTAGGAATGTGGTGATTTGCTCGATCGCATCGGTCTTATTTTTGAGGATGTAGGTAGCTGTATCTGGTTTGATGCCCTGGATTAGGTAGTGGCTGTCGGGTATTGTGGGGTCAATGATGACGATTTCCCTTGGTTGGTTGCGAAAGGAACCAATCAAAGAGTTTTTTTTATTGGGGTTAATTTGAACTAGAGTTTTCATCTGCTTTTCGTTCTAGTAGAATAAGTTGTTGTTAACTTGGTCTAGCTCGATCGCCAAATTTAATTTTTTATCTGCGGCAATTCTACCTGCTAGCAGACGAAACGCTAGATTTTTAACTACTAGGAATTTAGCAAGGTTCTCTTCGAGAATCAATGGCTTAGCTTCTCATTTACCAAATCTTTATTTTATAAGTAATTTTACATAAATCATAAAAATTTAAGAAGTGGGGCGGGTTTATGAGATTGTGGGTTTTAGCCAATTATTGGAGCGTAAAACCCGCCCTTACATTTGGGATATATAAAAAAGATATAGCCTTTCTCAAAAAGATGAGGTATGAATGACAGCTTACATAACCTCCCAGACAAAGAGGGCTCGCATCCCAACAACGTCCGCGAATATGAGAGCTAGATCCGCTATATGCCTCTAAATTCTATGAATAACGAACGAGCCACTTTCAATACAGTCCACGAACACGATATTTTTGGCGATCGCGATTTGCCATCTTGGTTAACCGAACAACAAATCAGCCTCGCTTGTACTACCTATCAAACCAGCAGGTTGATGTTAATCGGTGCCGCGCCAGAAACCAACAGAATCTCGGCTTTTTGGCGAATATTCGATCGCGCAATGGGACTTTTCTGCACGCCGGAACGCCTCTACCTAAGCTCAAAATATCAACTCTGGCAATTAGATAATGTGCTGGCTGCGGGCGGACAACATCAAGGTTACGATCGCCTTTACATACCGCGCATCGCCCACACCACAGGAGATATCGACATTCACGATATCGCTGTCGATAAAAATAACCAAATCCTGTTTATTAGCACGTTGTTTAATTGTATCGCTACTTTGAGCGATCGCCACAGTTGCAAACCTTTGTGGAAACCGCCGTTTATCTCACAATACATCAACGAAGACCGCTGTCACCTCAACGGTTTGGCAATGGTGGATGGAGAGGCAAAATATGTCACAGCGTCGAGTCAGTCGGATGTGGTGGATGGTTGGCGCGATCGCAGAAAAAATGGCGGCATAGTGATTGATGTCGCATCTAATGATATCATCGCTACGGGATTGTCGATGCCGCATTCACCTCGCTGGTATCGAGATAAGTTGTGGTTGCTGAATTCGGGGAGAGGAGAATTTGGTTATGTCGATTTAGAGACAGGGAAATTTCAGGCGATCGCATTTTGTCCGGCATATGTCCGAGGATTGGCTTTTTGGCAAAATTGGGCGATTGTTGGATTGTCGAAACCGAGGGGTGGTGACAATACTTTTAGCGGTTTAGAGTTGGATGAGTTGTTGGTAGCCAAAGATGCTGAGGCTCGCTGCGGTATGATGGTGATAGATTTGACTACTGGTGCGATCGTACATTGGTTGCGGTTTGAAGGGATTGTCACGGAACTTTATGATGTGCAGGTGATTCCGGGAGTGCAAAAGCCAATGGCTTTGGGTTTTCAAACGGAAGAAATTGCTCAGTTAATTACTTTGGAACTTTAACCGCTGATGGTGGCGGATGGACGCACGGGTAGCTAGAAACCGGGTTTTTGCGAGAATACTTCGTTACTGTCGGTAAAAATCGTAAAAACCCGGTTTCTTGGATTGTGCGCGAGGGTCAGAAATGTTAAGATAGAGTTTGTTTTGTAACCTCTACATAAATATGTTCTAACCGCACCGGATAGCGAGCTATTGAATCAATAGAAATCCCATCAAAACGCAAAATAATATCCTTTAATTCCAAACGTTCCGGCAGCCAAAAAGCCAAATCGCTACCGTAGCGGCGGGGAATAAAACTGTATTCTGCTGCGCGGGCGATGACTTCAGCTTCTGCGTCGGTTTTAACCACAATAATTTCCTGAGCCGGAATTAGTTTTTGCAACTCCTCCAAACTGCCCTCAGCCACAATACTACCATTCTTTAAAATCCCAATTCTCTGACACAAACGCTCAGCTTCATCCAACAAATGAGTTGTTAGCAAAATCGTAATTCCTTCCGATTGCAAACGCTGAATCAACTCCCAAATTTCATAACGAGCCTCAATATCTAAACCAGTTGTCGGTTCATCTAAAATTACTAATTTAGGCTGGTGAACCAAAGCCACCGCAATATTCAAACGGCGCTGCATTCCTCCGCTCAAAGTTTCCACCGGACTTTGAGCTCTATCTATCAAATTTACTGCTTTTAAGCATTGTTCTACTTGATATCGGCGCTGTTGGCGCTCTAAACCATAAATTTGAGCAAAAAAATTGAGGTTTTCTGCACAGCTAAGGCTTTTGTAAAGCAAATTTTCTTGAGGCGCTACACCGATTAACAGTTTAGTAGCTTCCGAAACAGGTTCGCCATTGATGAAAACCTTACCGCTGTCAGCATTTAGCAAATTGCATAAAATATTGATAGTTGTAGTTTTGCCCGCCCCATTTGGCCCCAGCAAACCGTAAATTTCGCCAGCTTGAATGTGCAGTGTTAAATCGTTAAGCACTGAACGTTCGCCGTAAGCCTTATTTAGCTTTTCTATTTGCAGCACTGCTTAAAATCTCCTAGTTTTTTCTCTAAATTATCTTTGAATTCCCTGATTTATTTAAAGTCTTCTTTCTACTCTTAACATCCGCCGATATGACAGCCATCCGCCTGCGATCATCGAAATAGCAAATATGAATAAAAACCAGAAGTGCGATTCAATATCCGCAAAATCTTTGCCGTTAGCCCACACGCCTATCAGCGCTTCGTTCATATGATAAATCGGATTGTACTGGGCGAGATCCAGCAGGGTTTTGGGGAACAGCGCAGTTGGCAAAAATGCACCTCCTAAAATCAACAAAGGAACGCCGAAAGCGGCTACTAGCGAGTTGACATCTTCTGTGCGCCTCGCAAACTGCGTCCCCAGAATAAAGCCAACTCCTACGTAGGATACAATGCTGAGTAGAATAATCGCGCATCCTAACAGAATAGATCCTTGAAATTGTGCTCCCAAACACGCTGCTATCGTGTATACTAAAAGTACCTGACCGATGCCGATCGCACTGTGAGCCAGAAAAATTCCTAAAAAGTAGGAAGTGCCACTCAGGGGGGAAACAAATAAGCGCTTGAGAGTATGCTGTTCTCGCTCTGAGACTACCGTGGCTACACTGCCGCCGAGACAGCTAAAAAATAAAGCGGCTCCTACTAAACTTGCAGGTGCAGCACTTTCAAAGGCTTTGGCTGTGGTGAGATTGGCGCGTTCTTTTAAAATTAAACCATTGATTAGCAAGATAGAAATTGGAAAAATACTCCACAAGACTAAGCTGCGCCGCCGCCTTCCCAATTCAATTAAAATTCGCTGCGCTACTGCGAGGGTTTCATACCAGTATTTCATAGGGATTGTGTTAGCATTGTAAGAATTGGAAATTGACATCAAGTCCGAAAAGAATCAACACAATCAAATTGGTTCGTAGTGAGGACTTTAGTCCGCATCAATCCGAGGACTCGCATTCCGAACGATCAAATTGGTTCGTAGTGAGGAATTTAGTCCGCATCAATCCGAGGACTCGCATTCCGAACGATCAAACCTTCTTGATGGCATTGAATTTACCGGAAATTATATGATTATTGATAATAACGCCACGGCATATTATACCATAGAAATACTAAGAATGTTAAATTTCAATAAAAAACCCGCCCGCGCGGGTTTTGTGATTTGACCAGACTAGGTTTTAAATTTTCGGTGTCTGTCGCTGCGCTCATTTAATACTAAAGTTCGTACCTCTGTAACATCCTTGAAAAGAAGTTAAACTTGTACGGTTTGTCTGTTCGAGTTTAGTCACGAGGGAGGGAGTATTACTTTCAGGATTTGTACCCCACTTGTAAATAAAGTCGCCGATGTAGTTTCCGGTTGCTTCGTAGCTGTGCACTTGTATCGGAATTCCCGAAACTCCTGAAACTGTTTGGTTGTTGTATCCGTTAACAATGATTTTCTCGATAACTGCTCCGGGTTCTACAGTCACGTTCCAGTTGACTGGTTCGTAGGCCGAAAGTGCAAGTATTATTGGCTTGTTGCGGCGTTCTACTTTGACTTGGATAGCACTTTTCGACAAATTTGCCTTCCCGTGTTCGGCATTAGCTTCGTAAACACCAATCAAATGAAGTTCTTTATCTCCGGTTGACGAACCAACATAGGCTGAAAAATCGTCGGAACCGCCAATCCCGCAGTTGGCGGCCGAACTAATGGGGGAAGTAAAAGTTGTTTTTTCGGCGAGTTTCTGCTGCACCGTCGGGACTACCCACCAACCGGTTCCAACTCCTAAAGCACCTATTAAAGCAGCGGCAATTCCGAAAGGAATGACGTTTGTGAGGTGGCGAAAGGCGGTTGTTGCAGTTACTTGGGCTCGGGTTTGCTGCCAAGTTTCAGCAGTTTTTCCGGCATTGCCGCCATCTAGACAAGCTAACAAAGCTAAACTTTCCGGCTGTTCGAGCAGACTTTGAACTGCTTTCCCTTCCCCAACGTAGAGATTTCGAGTTTCGGTGTCTAACAGCAGCCAGTAGCGATCGCCCTCGCCGAAGTTGTACTCTTGTAGCGCAGGCTGAACTAAATCGTGCTGCAAAAATACCAGCCAAGCCATGTTATTGCCAGTTCCGACTATTTTGCCGCCGCTGAAAATAAGTTGGTCGATGTCGGGTTCCCACCGCCAAGCTACCCAGCGACTGTCTCCTCGATAGCCGAGGGATTTTTCGAGTTGCGGATGAGCAGTTATTTCTAAGCGTTGAACTAAGTTTGACACAGTTGGTCTCCTCAACTACGCGCGATCGAAGCTATCCCAAAGGGTAGGGAATCGCTACTTCCAGTCTTAGCTTAACTTATCGGGCGATCGTCCTTCAAAAACTACCCGTGCCGTTGCCCGTGGTACTGTTGGGAGACACATTGTTGCTGGGATTGGTATTCGGCGAAGTTCCCGGATTGAAATTATTCTGTTGATTAGTATTCGGCGAAGTTCCCGGATTGAAATTATTCTGCTGATTGGTATTCGGCGAAGTTCCCGGATTGGCATTATTGTTGGGAATTGTATTCGGCGAACTTCCTGGATTCAGATTATTCTGCTGATTAGTATTCGGTGAAGTTCCCGGATTGGCATTGTTGTTGGGATTAGTATTCGGCGAAGTTCCCGGATTGGCGTTGTTGTTGGGATTAGTATTCGGTGCAGTTCCCGGATTTGCGGGATTTGCGGGATTTGCGGGATTTGCGGTACCAGCAGGAGTAGTTATCGGGGCGCCGGCAGCATCTCTGGTGACGCTATTGGGGTTGCGGGGGGCTGCTGGATTAGCTGCGTTGGGGTTATTTCCAGGAGCATTGGCTGGGTTGTCGGCTGCGGGAGCCGTTTTTTGGGGAGCAGCGTTGGTGCCGCACAAGCTGACTAAATCAAAAGTTGTACCGCTTGGGGTTTCGATGAAGCAAACCGGCACATCTACTCGCGGGTTTGAGGCCCTGGGAAACTGGCCCGTTCCGGGCATGGGACGGCTAAAGGCGACTTGTGCCATCAATGGAGTCAAGGCAGCCGATAGAGCGGCTGCGAGGCGCAATAATCTCATCAGCACTTCCTCAAATGTTATATTTATTGGATCCACTATGCCTTATAAACTGCCAAGTGTCCTCATTCTGAAAGCCGATCTTTTTTACCAGAAAGAATTGGTTGAAAGCCCGCCCGCCTTCGAGGGAGACATTAAAATCAGAGTATTCATTACTCCAATACTCAGACTTCTGGGTAGAGGTAGCTCTCCAACTGTCAACTGTCAACTGTCAACTGTCAACTGTCAACTGTCAACTGTCAACTGTCAACTGTCAACTGTCAACTGTCAACTGTCAACTGTTTACAAATCCTCCTAGAGAGCCGCCACTGCCTGCAACATCTCGCGCACGCAGAAAGTACACTTAGAAAAAGCTGAGAGCGCCACAGTCGAATCCTCTGACAAAATCATTTGACTCCGGTACCCGTCGTCTGAGGGTTCTCGAAATACATGAAGCTGGCGTTGGTGGATATCTAGCACCCAAAAATCGTCAATCTGCGATGCAGCATAGATATCTCCTTGAGTCTCGCAGTCATTTTGAAGCGTACCATCGACTATTTCGATCAGCAGATATATCTCCGAGGCGATGGGATGGCGGTCAGTATAGCGCAGGGCGTCTGGCATCACAACTGCGATCGACGGTTTTGCTTGGGCATCGCCTAACTGAATTGGTAGCTCCACCCGCACTAAAACCTCATCTCCTAACAGCTTTTCCAGCAACTTCTGAATAAGTACAATCGCTGTAGCATAATCGGTTCCCTGTATTTTCATTTTTTTGACAATCAGTCCTGCAACTAATTTTACTTATTGTGAGTTTAATATTTTAGTCGATCGTACCTAATAATCTTCCACGCATATCAAAGGAGCAGATAGCCGGGGAGTGGGAGATTGGGAGAGGGGGAGAGGGCGAAAATCTTCATTC
The DNA here is from genome assembly GCF_020738785.1 of Microcoleus sp. PH2017_05_CCC_O_A. Lineage (NCBI taxonomy): Bacteria > Bacillati > Cyanobacteriota > Cyanophyceae > Oscillatoriales > Microcoleaceae > Microcoleus > Microcoleus sp. PH2017_05_CCC_O_A. Next base: position 12,459 of record NZ_JAEQCB010000183.1, read on the forward strand.
TTTATTCTTTTTTTTGTCAACTGTCAACTGTCAACTGTCAACTGTCAACTGTCAACTGTCAACTGTCAACTCTTCCTTCATTTAGTATCTAATTCGCGGGTCAATGTAAGCATTTAAAATATCAATTACAATACTAGCAATTACTACAATTCCCGCAAAAAACACCACAATACCTTGAACAGTTGGATAATCTCGCAAGCTAATCGCTTCATAAAGACGATTTGCCAGCCCCGGCCAAGAAAAAGTAACCTCAGTTAAAATAGCACCACCCAACAGTGCAGCAAAAGTCAGTCCCAAGACAGTAATTACCGGAATCAGCGCATTTTTGAGAGCGTGAGCCCATAAAATTTGCAATTCAGGAATTCCGCGAGCTCTAGCTGCTTCAACATAATCTGCTTGCAAAGTTTGCTTCAGATTCACCCTGACAATTCGCTCAAAAATGCCACTCAAAAGAATGCCCAGCGTCAAACTCGGGAGTGCCAAATAATGCAAACTTGTGAAAAACTGACCGGGGTTAGCGCTCAAGAGACTGTCTACAGTGTACAGTCCCGTGTAGCCTTGGGGAGCTGGGAATGTTACCGGAAACCGAGTTCCCAACGGAAACCAGCCCAACTGTACGGCGAAAATCAACTGCAAAACCATGCCAGCCCAAAAAGCCGGCAGCGAGTAAGTAATAATCCCAAACAAACGGCCTGCTGCATCGAAAATAGTGTTGGGGCGGGATGCCGCCAGGGAACCGATACTGATGCCGACAATTAAAGCTATGGCCATGCTACAAACTGCTAATTCGACTGTCGCGGGGAAATAGTCTCCGATAATTTGCCAGACGGTTTGGCCGCGAGTGGTGATGGAGGTTCCCAAGTCGAAGCCCAGCAAGTCTTTCATGTATTTTAGATATTGCTCCCACAGGGGTGCGTCGAGGCCTAGTTGGGTTCGCATTGCTGCTTTGGCGGCGGCGGGTGCTCGCGAGCCGAGAATGGCATCTATGGGGTCGCCCGGAGTGGCCCGGAGTAACAAAAATACTGCTGTGGTGATTGTCCACAACATTAGGGGTGCGAGTAGCAAGCGGACAAAAATATAAGATTGCAGGGCTTTTGAACGAGACATAGGAATTGGGAATTGGGAATTGGGAATTGGGAATTGGGAATTGGGAATTGGGATTTGATTTTAGTGATTGTCGATCGACTTTTTGCCAATTCCAGATTTTCCGATTGCGAGCATCTGCATGGTGCTTTTATATTATTGCTGTCCCCGCTCGCGTATTGTATAAGAGAGCAGGGACGATCGCACTCAAACAAAAAAAGGCTTTTTACGAAAATGAGATGCTTCCTTCCTATTCGCCCAGTAGCGATTCAAATGCAGCTTGCAAAGACTTGATATCGCCTACTCTGGCTACTAACAAGTTTTCGCTGCCGGCATCCTGCAATCTATCCTTCCAATACTGGATGCTATCCGAGTTGTTCATCCAGAAACTAATCACGGTATTTACAACTCGATCGACATCCCAGCCGCGATAGGGAGAAATTATCTCTACCGATGCTACAAAAGAATCGAGAGTACACTTTCGGTTTCCCAAGTATTCTACACCTGACGGCTGCTGTTGTTGCAGTAATTCCTGCTGCTGGTTAAAAAACGTTAAAGTTGGAGATACGCCCAGGATTTCAAATGTATAGCTCATGTTATCCTCCCGAAGTATTATTTTGCTCAAAGGTCGATCGCGTAGCGGGGCGTAAGCCATTGTCCACAAAAGCCAAAAACACTTGACATTACGCAAAAATAGGTACACATGGCCGAGGCTCATGGAGGTCGCACCCAAAATTTTAGACTCCTGTTCAACCTCCTCGATCGAGGCGAGTAAATCTAAAATCTAAAATCTAAAATCTAAAATCGAGTGACGTTGCTGCCCTCGATGCACCACAAGATCCTTTAATTACAGTCTTGGCGTGCGATCGCGCTTTTGCCCGCTTATTCTATGAATAGCAAATTTTTTAACAGTCTGGTGTCAAATAACTTACATTTTTGACATCCCCCAGCCATTGAAAATTCTAATCTGATTTTGATTGAGCAGGGGTAACGCGGGCCACCTGCACCTGGAGAAAGCGATCCGATTTTAGATTAAAGATTTTAGAATTGGGAATGACTGATGAATTAAGGAGTTGTATGCTTTTTTGACCTGGTGTGAGTTTTGGGGCTGGAGTTCGGGAGCATCTCATTTTTGTAAAAAGAATTTTTTTATAGTGCGAACTCGTATAGCTCGCGTATTATACGATACGCGAGCTCCCGACAGCACTATTAAATGCAAAACAGAGATGCTCCCTTGGAGTTCTCGATCGCGATCGCCAGATTCAGGAAAGTAGTACCATGATTAATATTACAATTTTTTTACAGTAGTGCTTGAAACCTCAGCGAAGTTTTGACCGGGCGGCTACCCCAATTCAATATTGCTGTGGGACTTTGTATAGCGGTTCTCACAAAGATGAGGTACGTTGTTGGGCTTCAGCCCTCTTGGTTTCAGTGGTTATATAACCTGTCAGTCATACCTCACCTTTTTGAGAACTCGTAGGTGTCAGAATAATATTGATGTTATTGAAAACTCTGAGCCGTCGTCTGATGAAAAGCTCGCCCAAGATGTCACTGAGCCTCGTCTTGCTGATGCCGCTGGTGGTGCAAATCTCCGTAGCAGTCGGCGTCACTGGATGGCTGTCTTTTCGCAACGGCCAGAAAGCCGTCAATGACCTTGCTACCAGGTTGAGCTTGGAAGTCGCAGCGAGGACTAAAGAAAATTTCCGCAGTTTTGGAGAGGTGTCTCACCTGTTCCTGCAAATGAATAATGCTGCGATCGCCTCTGGAAACCTAGACCCTGATGACTTCCCCAACTTAGAGCGCTTTTTTTGGAATCAGACCAAGCTGAGCGATCGCACTACAACCATCTACTACGGCGACGAACAGGGCAAATTCCTCTTGCTCAAACGCGAAGCAGATGAATTAGTATACATCAGAGACGAATCAACTGCTCCCAACCGCCAAATTTATCGCCTCGACAGCAAAGGAAACCGCACTGAGCTAATCAAAACCGCCCCCTACGACCCCCGTACTAGACCGTGGTATCAAGCTGCCAAACAGGCAGAAAAAGCCACCTGGTCTCCGATCTACGTCTTCACTGCCTCGCCAGTTCTCGGCATTACGCCGGTGATGCCTATTTACACTGAAACAGGAAAACTGCGGGGGGTATTGGCAATTGACCTGACTCTTTCTCAAATCAGCGATTTTCTCAAAAGTATCAAAATTAGCCCGTCAGGAGAAGTTTTTGCGATCGAGCGCAGCGGGGAAATAGTCGCCAGTTCCACAGATGAATTGCCGTTTATCACTGACAACAAAGGACAAAAACGGCTGTTGGCAACACAGAGCAAAAATTTGCTAATTCGATCGGCTTCCACATACTTGCAAACACGATTTGGCAGTTTTGAAGAAATTGACAGCCAAGGACAGTTTAGCTTCGATATAAAAGGCAAACGTCAATTCATTACGGTCGCTCCCCTGCGAGACGGCCGCGGTCTCGATTGGCTGATTGTCGTAGCAATCCCGGAAGCAGACTTTATGGAGCAAATTAACGCCAACACTCGCACAACTATTTTATTGTGCTTTTTTGCCTTCATACTGGCGATCGTCCTGGGAATTTTCACATCTCGCTGGGTTGTCACACCAATTACCCGATTGCTGGAAGCTTCCAAAGCTTTAACAAAAATGTCCGAAGCTGCCGACTTCACCTCCGCCGAATTAGACGGCGAAGTCGAAGTCAAAGGCGTCAATGAACTCGGCGTCCTGGCTCAGTCTTTCAACCAGATGGCCAGACAATTGCGATCGTCTTTTGTAGCCCTAGAACGAACCAACTCCAGTTTAGAACAGCGAGTAGCAGAGCGGACTGCCGAACTCGAAGCCACCGAAGCAGAATTGCGGGCTTTGTTTGCAGCCATGAACGAATTAATTGTAGTTGTGGATGCCACCGGTCGCTATTTGAAAATCGCGCCCACAAATATGTCGCTGCTCTACAAACCAGCAGCAGAATTAGTTGGTAAAACTATCGGAGAGCTGTTCCCGCAAGCTACAGCAGACAATTTTCTCAACCACATTCGAGCAGCCTTAGATAGTCAGCAAACAGTTAGCATCGAGTACGATTTAACCATTAACGACCGCGAAATTTGTTTTGCCGCCAGCATTTCGCCGCTTTCAGAAGAATCCGTAATTTGGGTGGCTCGCGACATTACCGAACAGAAGCGAGCCGAATCAGTGCGGCGGATGAGGCAAAAACAATTGCTCAAACAAAATACGGTTTTGCTAGAATTGGCAAGAAATAAAGCGCTATATCGAGGCGATTTGCAAGTAGCTTTAAGAGAAATCACCGAAGCGGCGGCTCATACCCTAGACGCAGAAGCAGCCGGAGCGTGGTTGTACGATGAAAGCCGATCTAAATTGCAATGTCTAGACCAATTTCACCGCAGCAACGGCGAGCATTCCCAAGGTGCCGAACTCGCAGCACCAGACTATCCAGCTTATTTTAAAGCTTTGGAAGAAGACCGGACGATCGCAGCCGACGACGCTCTCTCAGATATCAGAACCAGAGAATTGGTATCATCTTACTTTGCAGAAGGCGGCACCACATCCACATTGGATGCGCCGGTGCGATTGGGAGGACATACAGTTGGAGTCCTCTGTATCGAACAGGTGGGAAGTGCTCGCCACTGGACAGTAGAAGAACAAAATTTTGCTGCTTCCCTCGCAGATTTGGTATCATTGGCGATCGAAGCCAGCGATCGCGATCGGACACAAAACGCCCTGCGTCAAGCAGAACAAAAATACCGCAGCATCTTTGAAAACGCAGTCGAAGGCATTTTTCAAACCACCCCCGAAGGTCGCTTCTTGAGCGTAAATCCATCCTTAGCCCGCATCTACGGCTACGCCACTCCCGAAGAATTGACATCAAATCTCACCAACATCAGACAGCAAACTTACGTCAATCCTCAACAACGCGAGAAGTTTATGCGAGTGATGAAAGAATCTGGACAAATTTCGGGGTTTGAGTCAGAAGTTTACCGCGTTGACGGCAGCATAATTTGGATTTCCGAAAGCGCCCGTGCAGTGTGCGACACGCGCGGTGAGGTAATCTACTATGAAGGTAGTGTCGAGGATATTAGCGATCGTAAAGTCTTTGAATCCGCCTTGCAACTCGCCCTAGAAGCAGCCGAAGCAGCCTCCACCGCAAAAAGCGCATTTTTAGCAAACATGAGCCACGAACTGCGGACGCCCCTCAATGCCATCATCGGCTACAGCGAAATGCTCCAAGAAGAAACCGAAGAATCCGGCTACAATGAACTCACCCCAGACTTAGACAAAATCCGCACATCCGGCCGACACTTGCTATCGCTAATAAACGACATTCTCGACATTTCTAAAATCGAAGCCGGTCGCATGGATCTCTACTTAGAAACCTTCGACATCGCCACCTTAATTGAAGAAGTCGCCGACACCGCCGCGCCACTAATTGAGAAAAATCATAACACTTTAAACTTACAGCAAATAGGCAATATCGGCACTATGCACGGTGACATTACCAAACTGAGGCAGATTTTATTGAATTTGCTAAGCAATGCCGCCAAATTCACTCACAATGGTACAATTACCCTCAGCGCCAGCCGAGAACAAATCGCCGGCTACAGCAGCGAAGCGACACCACAAAACAGTTCGGAACCTGCGGTAAATTCTCCATCCTCAAATCCCAGTAAAGAATTTTTAGTAGTTAATTGTACAGATACAGGAATTGGCATGAATCCCGAGGAATTGCAGAACATTTTCCAACCCTTTATCCAAGCAGACGCTTCTACCACGCGCAAATACGGCGGCACTGGTTTGGGACTAGCAATCAGCCAGCGTTTTTGCCTCATGATGGGTGGCAATATTTCAGTAAACAGTCAAGTCGGTGTTGGTTCTACTTTTACCATCCGCTTACCTATTAATACTTAAACAAGTAATTGGTCATTGGTCATTGGTCATTTTTTGCTTCGTCATTACCAATTCCCCATTACCAATTCCCCATTACCAGAAAGAATTGGTTGAAAGCAAGAAAGCGAGTGAGGGAGAAATTAAAATCCGACTATTCATTACTCCAATCCTCTTCCTTCTAGGTAGAGGTCGCTCTTAAACTGTCAACTGTCAACTGTCAACTGTCAACTGTCAACTGAACAATTACCTTTGAATGCTTCTCGGATCGAGAGCATCCCGCAATCCATCCCCCAATAAATTGAACGCCAAAACAGTCAAAATAATCAGCGTCGCCGGAGGCCAAACCAACCAGGGCTGCAACACTATAATTGAAGCATTCGTAGACAAAGATAGCAAATTTCCCCACGAAGGATCGGGCTGTTGAATTCCCAAACCAATCAAACTCAAAACCGACTCCGCCACAATAAAACCCGGAACCGACAAAGTAGCAGAAATAATTACATAAGTTGCAGTTTGTGGCAACACGTGGCGGACAATAATATAAATTGGGTTGGCGCCCATAGCCCGCGCCGCTTGCACGAATTCTAGCTGTTTAATTGACAGTACCTGACCGCGAATTACCCGCGCCAAACTCGCCCAACTGATAAATGAAGTAATCAGCACAATCAAAATAAATCGCTGAGCACTTGTCAATCCGGGCGGAAGGACTGCCGCTAGAGCTACTAATAAATAAAGACCGGGAATCGTCATCAATACTTCAGCAAAGCGCATTAAAATACTGTCAATCCAACTGCCGAAATAACCAGATATTCCTCCGATTAACAATCCTAAAGGAAAGGAAATTGCTATACCAACTAAACCAATACTGAGGCTAATGCGGCTGCCCTGTACTAAGCGGCTGAATTGATCGCGAGCTTGTTCATCAGTGCCTAAAAGGTTAATTTTACCTTCTCCTGTAGTGCCAAACAGGTGGATATCCCAAGGCAAAATTCCTAAAAACTTATAGGGAGAACCTTTGACAAACAAACCAACAGCAGATGGTTTTTGCCAGTCTACAATTACCTCGCGAGCGCCCGTATTCGCATCCACCGGCCCCTGAGCAGTCGGGTAAACGTGGGGGCCGATAAATCGCCCGTCTTTGGTGCTTAAATAAATCTGAGTTGGTGGCAGCAAGGAACTGTTTAATTGAGAGTCGTAGGGGTCGTAGGGAGCCACAAATTCGGCAAAAAGTGCGACTGTATAAAAAATTAACAGCACTACGGCTCCCAACCGAGCTAGAGGATTATTTTTAAGATTTTGCCACCATTTCATAAGTTTTAGGTTTGAGATTTTAAGTTGGTTCGTAGTAAGGACTTTAGTCCTCCCAGGTTCGTAGTAAGGACTTTAGTCCTCCTAGGTTCGTAGTAAGGACTTTAGTCCTCCCAGGTTTGTAGTGAGGACTTTAGTCCTTTGCGAGCGTTTTTTTCGGAGAGTAAGAAGCGGTTTGAGGAGTGCGAGCGTCCCCGCTCGCTACATATAAGGAAGCGAGCGGGGACGCTCGCACTCACATAATAGCAAAACTGAGATGCCCCTAATCCTTTCTTCACGGAATCAGTAGCAAGGGCTGAATTCGTTACTAATACAATTTTTAGCAGAAAGAATTGGTTGAAAGCCGGAACCCTTGTAGGGAAAAATTAAAATCAGACTATTCATTACTCCAATCCTCTTCCTTCCTTTGTCAACTGTCAACTGTCAACTGTCAACTGTCAATTGAATGAAGGACTGAAGTCCTTACTACAAACCTTAAACTATTTTTTTTCATCGGCTACCAAAATTATTCTATTTTCATTTTCGGCAATTTTCCCCAATTCCTCGCCGTTAAAAGGATTGTAGAAAAACGAACCTGTTTGCGGAGGTAATTTGGGATTGAGTACAATTTCCACGATACTTTTGACCACCCCAGTCAGGGGAATTGCCAGGATAACTCCTAACAATCCTCCCACTCTACCTCCTAAGAGCAAAGCTGTAAAAATAATTACCGGACTCAACCCCGTGAGATTGCCCATAATTCGGGGTGCTACTAAATTATCCTTGATTTGCTGGAGACCGATCGCAACTGCCAACACTTGGAGCGCCAGCCACCAATCGATAAACGCTACAATTATACTAACAGTGCCGATGCCCAGCGTCGCTCCGATAAACGGAATTATTTCTGTCAATCCGATAAACACGGCAAACAACAGAAAAAATGGCACTTGCAGCCACCAAAAAGCCAGAGTTAGCGAAGTCGCCATAAAGAGTCCCAGCAATAACTGTCCCGAGACAAATCGCTGGAGGTTTCGCTGCAAAGTATCTGTGAGAACATAGCGAATATCCGGGGAAAAAATGCTGGTCAAACCCTGCCAAACTCTTTGACCGTCTAGCAGCATATAAAATGAAATTACCAGGATAAAAATTAAGTCGAGAAACCAGTTAACTGTACCGACAACTAAGCCTAAACTTGTACCTGCGATTGCTTGTACTTGTTCCTGGACTTTGGCTGATAACTGCTGTTCCAATATTTGCACGTCAAATGGTAAATTGCGATCGGCACTCCACGCTTGAAATTCGCCTAACTGCTGCCGCGCTGACTCCAGCAAGTCCGGGAACCTCACCCCCAACTGTCTCGCTTGACTGAATACGGGCGGTACAATAGTTAAACCGATGACTGCGACTACCACACCCGCCATCAAATAAACCAGCCCCGCAGCTATTCCCCGCGGCAAAAATACTTGCAGTCTGATTACTGCATAATTTAATAAGAATGCAATCAGTCCCGCTGTTACTAAAATGCTGACCAGTTCCCCAACATAATTGATAGCAGTCAGGGTAAACCATCCAGTCACTAGCACTAGCAACCAAGTAATTAGAAACTGTTGGACGGGAGTAAATACACTATTCATTGTGATTTTATCAATTAAACTGGCACAAGTTTTTTAGCTTCTGTGCCGTATTATACAACAAAGATATAGCAATCCTAAATGAATCGTATTTTTTTTACCCCACCCCAACCCTCCCCTTAGTAAGGGGAGGGAGTAAGAAGAAGTTCACAAATGATTTAGGATCGCTATATTAAACTATAGATTAGCAATAATCAGTTCAATATTAGATTAAATTCTTTTGGCAGTGATGAATTGGTGATGGTAAAAACGCTCTGGGACAGAAAATCTGAGTCCGATCGCCCTGCAAGCGATCGCAAATCGCGCTAAGATTACTCTGCCTCAAAATCCCGATCGAGTCAAAGGTCGATCGCACAACCTCGGATCGAAATCGCGATTATCAGGTGAAATGGCGCCACACTCACCCACAAGGAGGAGGCGCGACCGATCGCACGCTCAGCTAAAATAAATTAGATATTAAAACCGCAATCTTTCTTTACAATATCAAAAACCCCAGGCTCAAACCGGCGGGAGGAACTACCGTGACGAATCAAGTTTTTTCAGAAGCAGAAGAACAGCAACCGCTTGTCCCCGTGCAGAGCGGGCGCGACAGCAAATCAGCAGTGGATGCGCCTGAAACTGGCATCTCAGATACCTCTCGCTGGCACTTCTCCTCTGAAGAAGATGAACGAGAAATAGCCTTAGAAGTTCCAGACGAACAATCAGAAGTTTCCGAAGCTGAAGAACCAGAAGTTCCTCCCAGTAAAGGACTCAGGTGGCCGACGCTGTTGGCGGGCGCAGGGATTGGCGTAGCTGCAACGCTGCTAGCAGTACACTTGACTGCGGGCCAGAAGAGCGCGCGTCCCCCAGTTGCAGCCCCAGCGGCGGCTCAGCAGGGGACGCATCAGACGGTGACAGTGGCTGCTGTGGAATCGGCCGAGGTGGCTCAAACTCTGGAAGCGACGGGGACTGTGGCGCCCTACGATTTGCTGCCGGTGCTGCCGCAAGCCAACGGTTTGCAAATCAAGCAGGTTTTGGTAAAAGAAGGGGATGCGGTAGAAAAAGGTCAGGTAATGGCGGTTTTGGATGATTCGGTGCTGCGATCGCAAATTGCCGAAGCCACTGCTAAGGTAGAATCGGCAGATTCTACGGTAGAACAAGCGCAAGCTCAGGTGCAACAAGCCCAGTCAGCCCAACAAGAAGCCCAAGCCGGCGTTGCTCAAGCCCAAGCCGGCGTTGAAAAAGCCGTCGCTGACGCAGCGCAAGCCAAAACGGGCGTGGGCCAAGCTCAAGCAGGTGTCGAGCAAGCCAAGGCTAGTGTCGAGCAAGCTAAGGCGGGGATTGCTTCTGCTGAGGCTAAATTAGCTCAAGCTCAAAGAGAAGTAAATCGCACCCAAAATTTGGCTTCCCAGGGAGTAATCAGCCAGCAAGATTTGGAAAAGCGCAAAACCGAGCGAGATACTGCTGTTCAAGATGTGAACAAAGCTAAGGCTGATTTGAATAAAGCTTTGGAAGAACAGAACAAAGCGGCGGAAGAAGTGCGATCGGCTCAAGCTAAAGTAGCTACAGCAGAAGCTAATATCAGTACGGCGAGAGCGGCCCTCAGCAGCGCCCGCGCTAAGGTGAATACGGCCGGCTCTGCTGTCAGCAGCGCGCGCGCAAATGTCGGGAACAATGCAGCAGGTGTTCGCAGTAATGATGCGCGAGTGAAACAGTTGCAAACTCAACTCGAACAAACAATTGTCCGAGCGCCGGACAGCGGTATTGTATCTGAAAGAATTGGTCGAGTTGGTGATGTTTCTTCGGGAAGTCAAAAACTATTTTCGATTATTCGAGGAAACAAGCTGGAACTGCAATTAAAAGTACCGGAAACTCAGGTTTCTCAAGTGCAGCCGGGAACGGCGGTGCAGATTACTTCGGATTCTGATAAGCGGATTAAGTTGTCGGGAACTGTGCGAGAAATTTCGCCGTTAGTTGACCCGCAAAATCGGCAGGCTACGGTGAAGATTGATTTGCCGACAAGTGAGTTTTTGCGATCGGGAATGTTTTTGCGCGCCTCGATTTCGACGGCGACGGCTCAAGGTTTGAAAGTTCCTGCTAAGGCTATTTTACCACAGTCTGACGGCAGTTCTATTGTTTACAAGCTTGTGGGCGAGGATAAGGTGCAGGCTCAACCTGTGGAAGTTGGAGAGATTACTGGGGGCGCGGTTGGTGATTTGACGACTGCTCAGGTTCAGATTAAAAAGGGGTTGAAGGCGGGCGATAAAGTGGTGGTTGCTGGGGCTGGTTATCTTAAGGATGGCGATCGGGCAGTTGGCAGTTGACAGTTGACAGTCATTATTTATTGTAGGGTGCGTCAGGTGAGAATTTGGCGACGACAGACTAATAATTTTCCACGCTAAGCACCTTACGATTTGTTAGTTACTATATATTTTAAGAGGGCTAAAGCCCAACAACATACCTCATCTTTCTGAGAACCGCTATAGATTTTTGGAGCGGGCTCTCCGGCCCACTCCACAAGAATTTAAAGAAGAATAAGATTAGTTAGTTAGTAGATATTTGGAGCGGGCTCTCCGGCCCACTCCACAAGAATTCCAAGAAGAATAACTATATTACCAATGACCAATGACCAATTCCCCATTCCCCATTCCCATTCCCCATTCCAATTATGTCTTTTAATATTTCGGCTTGGTCGATTAAACAGCCTGTCCCGACGATTGTTTTATTCTTAATTCTGACAATCGGGGGATTAGTATCCTTTCCGGTTTTAGGCATTGATGATTCACCTAACATCGATGTGCCTTCAGTTTCGATATCTGTCAGCCAACCGGGGGCAGATCCAGCCGAACTTGAATCACAAGTTACGAAAAAAGTAGAAGATGCTGTGGCGGGTTTGGGCAATATTGACCACATTATTTCTACTGTTAATGACGGTTCTTCTAATACGACAGTTAACTTTTTGTTGGGCACAAATAGCGATCGCGCTACGAATGATGTCCGAAATGCGATCGCCCAAATTCGCCAAAGCCTGCCCCAAGACATCAACGATCCAGTCGTCAAACGGGTGGAATTTGCCGGTAGTTCCATTATGTCCTACGCCGTCGTTTCCGATCGCCAAACGGTAGAACAGCTAAGCGAATTAATCGACCAAAACATCAGCCGTGTCCTGTTGTCGGTCAAAGGTGTCGCTCAAGTGCAGCGAATTGGAGGCAGGGACAGGGATATTCGAGTTGATTTAAACCCCGAACAACTGCAAAGTTTGGGGATTACAGCTACCCAAGTTAACGATCAAATTCGCAATTTTAACATCAATCTTCCCGGTGGCAGAACTGAAATCGGCAATTCCGAGCAAACAGTTCGCACCATCGGCAGCGCCAAAACTATCGAACAGTTGAAAGCTTATCAAATTACTTTACCAAAAGGCGGTTTTGTGCCGCTTTCCAGTTTGGGAAAAGTTGACGAAGGCTATGCAGAAGCGCGTCAGGGTGCGCGGCTCAATAACAAGCCTGTTGTAGCTTTTGCTATCCTCCGCAGCACCGGCAGCACTCTCGTGACTGTGGAAGAAGCGGTGCGGGCAACTGTTAAGAAAATGGAAAAAACTTTGCCGCCGGATGTCAAGCTTGAACTTATTTATACTTTAGCAGATCACATCCGAGATTCCTATGAAGCTTCTGTTGATGCTTTAGTTTTGGGGGCGGTTTTAGCGATTGTCACGATTTTTATATTTCTGCGGGATTGGCGGGCGACTTTGATTGCTGCTGTGGCTTTGCCGCTGTCGGCAATTCCTACTTTTGCTGTGCTGAGAATGGTAGGATATACGCTTAACGGCATGACTTTGTTGGCGCTGTCGCTGGTGGTGGGTATATTGGTCGATGATGCGATCGTCGAAATTGAAAATATCGAACGCCACGTCGGGATGGGGAAAACGGCTTATCAAGCTGCTTTGGATGCTTCTGCTGAAATTGGTTTAGCTGTTGTTGCTACCACGATGACGATTGTTTCGGTGTTTGCACCGGTGGCTTTTATGCCGGGAATTCCCGGTCAGTTTTTTCGACCTTTTGGGGTGACGGTTTCGGCTTCGGTGTTATTTTCGCTGTTAGTAGCCCGCACTGTAACTCCGATGATGGCGGCTTATTTGTTTAAGGATAGTGGACACGAGGCGGAACTCAAAAAAGACCAACTTTCTTATCAGTACCGCCGACTTTTGACTTGGGCGCTGAAGCATCGGGCGATCGTCCTAATTTTAGCTGTTGCTTTATTTTTCGGCAGCGTTCAGTTAATTCCTTTCATTCCGACTGGGTTTATCGATCGCGATGATACCGGACTTTCGACAGTCTCGATCGAATTGCCGCCCGGTTCCACCTTGTCACAGACAGATTTAGCAGTGCAGCAAGCAACTAAATTATTGCTCGCCCATCGGGCCGTAAAAAGCGTTTTGGAGACCGAAGGCGCTCCGACAGTATCCGGGGGGCCAGGTGGTGGCGGAGGGGGCGCTAGCGGCGTAAATACAGCCAGTCTGTACGTGAAATTGAAACCCGCCAATCAGCGGATCGGACAACAGAAGTTTGAGGAGGAAATGCGGCCGAAACTTGCCGATGTTCCCGGTGTGCGGCTGAGTTTTGCTCAAGGGCGTGTGGGCGGTAGGAAGCAAATGTCGATCGTCCTCAAGAGCGAAAATGCGGAGGCTTTAACCAAAACTGCGGAAACTCTGACGCAACAAATGAGGCAACTTCCGGGACTGATTGAGGTACAATCTAGCGCGAGTTTAGTCAAGCCGGAAATTTTGGTAAAACCCGATCCAAATCGGGCGGCGGATCAGGGAGTTTCGGTGCAACAAATTGCTCGCACTGCTTCTTTGGCAACGATTGGAGATATTGACTCAAATCTTGCTAAGTTTGATTTGCCCGATCGACAAATTCCGATTCATGTGATGTTGGCGCCGCAGTTTCGCAGCGATATCGAAACAATTAAGAATCTGCAAATACCGGGTAAAAATAATACTTTAGTACCGTTGAGGGCAGTGGCGGATATTGCTTTGGGTAGCGGGCCTTCTCAGATCGATCGCTATGACAGAGCTCGTCAAGTATCTGTAGAGGGCAATTTGTTGCAAGGTACGACTTTAGGAGAAGCTGTTGCTGCGGTGAAAAAACTGCCTGCAATGAATCCTTTACCCCCTGGCGTGGAACAAGAATCTTCGGGCGATGCAAAAGTTATGCAGGATATTTTCAGCGGTTTTGCGGGGGCCTTGGGAACGGCGGTACTGTTTATTTATGGTGTGTTGGTGCTTTTGTTTGCCAATTTCTTGCATCCGATCACAATTATGGCGGCATTACCTTTATCTCTTGGTGGCGCGCTGTTGGGACTTTTGGTAGGACAAAAATCTCTCGGTTTGTACGCTTTGATTGGTGTAGTGTTGCTGATGGGAATTGTGACGAAGAATTCGATTTTGCTGGTGGATTACGCGATTATGAATCAGAAGGAAGGCGAACCGATGTATGAGGCGACGCTGGATTCTGGTGTAGCGCGGTTGCGGCCGATTTTGATGACAACGATCGCCATGATAGCTGGGATGGTGCCGATCGCGCTGGGAATTGGCGCGGGATCTGGGGTGCGGAGTCCGATGGCGATGGCGGTAATTGGCGGTTTGATGACTTCGACGCTATTAACTTTGGTGGTAATTCCGGTGGTTTATACCTACATGGATGGCTTGCAAGTCTGGATTTTCGATCGGGTGCGGGGGAAGAAAAGAGGCCAAGGGCGATCGAATATCTCCGGGTAGGGAAACGGGCACTGCCGTCTCCTCCTGCGTCAGGAGAAGGCTTTTGGAGTGTACGGTGCGTCAGATCTCAGGTTTGTCCGAAAAATTCCGGCGATCGAGACTGACGCACCCTATTAATTTTGCCGCCATGGGCGATCGGCAACCCCAAAAAATAATTCTCAAAATCATTGACTCAAAATCACAAAATCGTCGTATAATATTTATCTAGTCATGGTTTACCGCAATCCCTAAAAAGTAAAAGCCAGTAAAACAGACTAAGCGCGGGCGTAATTCAGTGGTAGAATGTCAGCTTCCCATGCTGAACGTCGTGGGTTCGAGTCCCACCGTCCGCTTTAACTGAATTTTCATATTTATATGAAAATCAATTAGTGCTATCAATTCGATCTATGGCTAATTTCTTAACCGCTGCATTATATAAATTCGTTGAACTATCCGATTTTGCCGAGCTGAAAGCACCGCTAATCGATTGTTGCAACAAAAACAACGTCAAAGGCACCATCTTGTTAGCAGCCGAAGGCATCAATGGCACGATCGCCGGTTCATCCGAGGGCGTGCGCGCAGTGCTGGCATTCTTGCGTAGTGACGCGCGTTTTGCTGATTTGGTTCACAAAGAATCTTTCTCAGAAAAAGCACCGTTTTACCGCCTAAAAATCCGCTTAAAACGCGAAATCGTCACGATGGGAATACCCGATATTAATCCATCTCTCATGGCTGGCAAATATGTCAAGCCCGATGAGTGGAATAAGCTGCTTGACGATCCTGATGTTGTCGTAGTTGATGTGCGTAACGACTACGAAGTATCTATGGGTACTTTTGCAGGCGCTATCAATCCCAAAACCAAAAGCTTTTCCGAGTTACCTGAATGGGTGCAGCAAGAAACTGCTTTGCGCGATAAACCCAAGGTGGCAATGTTTTGCACGGGTGGCATTCGCTGCGAAAAATCTACTGCTTTTTTGCGATCGCAAGGTTTTCAAGAAGTCTATCATCTCGAAGGCGGGATTTTAAAATATTTGGAAACGGTTCCGGAAGCAGAAAGTCGTTGGGAAGGTGAATGTTTTGTCTTTGATGAACGGGTTTCTGTTGTTCACGATTTAAAACCTGGTAACTATGAACTTTGTCGCGGTTGTCGTCACCCGATTAGTGAGGAAGATAAGGCTTCTGAATTTTTTGTCCTGGGCGTGAGTTGTCCTCATTGTCATGACTCGAAAACCGAAGCTAAAAAACAAGCTTTATTAGAGCGGCAGCATCAGATTGAGCTTGCTAAGCGTCGCAACGAAGTACATATGGGCGCGTGCTATGATGCTAAGGAAAAATCCGATGGTGCGATCGACTAAAAGGTATGTTGTTGGGATGCGAGCCCCAAGAGCGCTGAAGCGCAACTACGTACCAAGAAA
>NZ_JAEQCB010000184.1:0-9362 GCF_020738785.1 Microcoleus sp. PH2017_05_CCC_O_A
TGGAATGCTCGATGTAGCCAGAAAAAAAGCTCTCGAATTAAAGCTTAATAATACAGAATTTTTGCTAAGGGATGCCGAAAATATCGACTTACCACGTAATGTTTGCGATCGCATTTTTTGCTCTTCAGCCTTCATTTGGATGTCTAATCTGCACGCAGCCCTCACTCACTGGCATCGATTTCTCAAACCAGGAGGAATAATTGGCTTTCATGCCTTTGCCGACACCGCTTTTGTAGGCGGAGTTGTGACGCAGAAAGTAGCCGAAAAATACGGCATTTCCTTCAATATGAGCAAACCCACAGGCACTGTTGAAAAATGCCGAAACCTGCTCGAAAAAGCAGGATTTAAACAGATAGAAATTAAAATCGAACAAGATGGCAGCTATATCAGTTTAGAAAAAGCAAAAGCAATGTGGGCCGGAAATTCTCATCCCGCCCCTGGACAATATCCGCCGCCGTTATCAACACTTTCAACCGAGCAATTAGCACAAGCCAAGGCCGAATTTGAAGCAGAAATAGAAGCATTGCAAACCCAGCAAGGAATTTGGAACGATATCACCACTTTTTACGTATTCGGTCAAAAATAGCAGAACTATACTCATCCGCGTGCATCTGCGGTTACAAACTCCGAATCTGCCAGCAGTGCCAGATTCAGACAATTTAAGACACTCGATTTGATCGGACGCTTTTCATCCCAAAATACGATCGCAGAATAAAACTTAATTGCAGCCGATGAATTCAAAAGCTCAAAAGTTTGACGTGCAACTCCCTCATCATCAAAACTTAGGAAGTAAACAGTATCATCAAAAACTACAGGTTTATTAGCGATTTCGCCGATTAACCTAAACTCCAATTTTTTATAAAGCCCGCCGATCGCAATTTTCCAAGGTTTGAAGGTATAATCGCCCACTCCAAAAATCGCAAATCTAGGGTTATTTTCATAAATTTTGCTTTTTCGATTATCTAGATATTGCCCGCGAGACTCCAGATATCGCCCCGTTTTAGGGGCAATTTTTTGGATATTTTCCGTTGATTCCCCGATATTTTTTTGAGTAATTAGCATATAGCGATCGGTAGCATTAATTCGATTTTGAGCAACACCAGATCCTTTAATCATGGGAAACAGATAAGTTTCCTCAATATCAGCAACTTCTCCCAATTTATTTACAAAATAATTGTCAATTTTCTTAAATTCCATTACACTAGAACAGTCATGCTTTACACCCGATCGCCATTTTGTCCCTGAATTCACAGCATATAAATCGCTCAATTTACTGAAAGCATCTATATCCTTAACTAGGAGATTGTTGTGATATCCAATTCGGTGACAGTCCGAAGTTTCTAAACTGCTAAATACATCACAGAAGTAGTTTCGCGAGTCAGCATCAAATTTGCAGACTAACAAACAAGCATCAACATTTGCATCAAAATATTTTTTAGCATCTATTGTGTAAGTTGCACATTCAGCGAGATTGAGTTTTTGACAGTGAAGGTAATTCAATAACTTTCTAGCAGTCGAAGTCTTGCAAAGCATCGCCAGATCAGCATCGCGGTTTTGCAGCCATTGCACCGCCTGAATCAGCATCCATTCTGAGATATCAAAGTTACTCTTACCTGTGAGAGCATCTAAGCCTTTGTGATTTTGAAAGTTGTTTTTTTTAGGTAAATTTTCGCTACCAAAAGTTCCTTGTTGTGAGTTTGTCACCCAAGGAAAATTGCCGAGTACAAGCAGTCTATCAGTGGATTGATTGATTAATAATTCCCAATCAAATTCAAAGAAATCTCCGTGCCAAATATCACATCTCTCATCCTGAAATAATTGGTTATTGAGTCTAATTTGTGTTAAGTAATTATGATTTATTTCAACCCCGATAATCTTGTCTGCGGATGGAAACGAAAGTGCAGCAGCTTGAATAAAATTACCGACACCGCACGTCGGCTCAATTATGGTGCGAGGATTGATATTAAGTTCTACTAATTTTCGACATACCATCTCGGCTAATGCCGGCGGTGTCTGAAAATCGCCATATTCTAGTTTTGTTTTGCGATCGTGGGAACTCATCGGTTAGATTTATAAACTGCGATAACGCCTTCCTGTTGTCCAGCGCGCTCAATGACTCTTCCATACTGAAGTCGCCACTGCAACGCATTAGAAATGGTCAAAAAACCTTGCAATGGTGGATTTCTCAGTATTTCGTCGGCAATTTTATCGGCTTCAATTTCGTCAACTGGTAGATTTCTGTCAAGCAGAAAAGCCAGCAAATCATCTTTGTTACCTTCGTTGTCTAAAATATTCCTAATTCCACGGGTCATTTGAAAATCTGCTGTTCTTTCGGCACTTACATAAATTGTATGCAGAATATTCAGTGTTGCAGTTCGATTTGTACTGTTGTCTGTCTTTTCGTAAACAAAGATAATCAGTGAATATCCCAGCCCAAAAATCTTTTGCCTTGCAGATTTGAAAGGACATGACGACTGCGGTTGCCTAACGCTTGTTACCTTCACGTCAACCAATATCCCTGGGAAATCGATGCCACTTGCTGAATTGCCATCTATAAATTCATATTGCTGCTTGAGATAGAGTCTGAACTTTTGCTCCAAATATGTTCCAACAGCCTTTCCGTCTGTGATGCCGTAAAGCAAAGGTTCTGGGTGTTGAGACTCGGCGGCTGAGAATATTGCTGCCTCAGAACAAAGGATTTCTACGGTCAAAGTGGTCATATAGCAAGTCTTGCAGAATTTATGAACATATACTTTTAATGAATATTGGTGGGTTTGTTAGCTGGCTATCAACTACTCTTGAATTGTTCAATTATCGAGGGAATTTCACTGAGTTCGTCGATAATTGCATCTGCCTCTTTTGCCTCGATCCAATGCGAGTTGCGTTTCCAAATTGTCCGCATCTTTGCACTTTTTGCTCCTAGGATATCTGCTTCGGGGTGATCTCCCACAAAAACACTATCCAGGGCTGATACTCCTAATCGATTCATGGCTCTCTGAAAAATTTCCGATTCCGGTTTTCTGACTTGCTCTACTTCAGAAATCAGAATAACATCAAAGTAGTCTCGAATCCCTAGCCCTGCAATTGAACGAGTTTGAAAATGTTTTAATCCATTTGTCACAATGCCCAACAAGTAGCCTTGCTGCTTTAACACGTTTAGCATCTCAACGAGAAAATGAAATGGAACACAATGAAACTGAAACTGGGTCTCGTAATCATCAAGTAATGCCTGCCAACTCATTCCTCCAATTTCAAATTCTGTAACCAGAGTTTGATAAACCTTGTCTTTCCAAACATGACCCCGACAGTCTAGCTCAATGAATCTGGTAACATAGTCGATTTTGGGAATATGACTCAAGTGAGCAGTAAGCCTTTCGTACTGTGCTGCGATGAATTGTTCAACCGAGGCATCCCGATCGAGCAGTGTTCCATCTAAATCAAAAAGAATTGACTTCACCATTGTTTAGGATGTACTCAGATTGAGGTAGATTTAGCCGCAAAGCTTTACTCGTTTACTTGTTCCCAGGCTCTGCCTGGTAACGCAGATCCAGAGGCTCTGCCTCCAATTTCACTTTAACCGTGGAGTCGTGCAGATGCAAGTATCTCTCCAATCAGCACCAGAATCTCAATCGAGATTGATGTTTTGCCATAAATCGGCGATCGCAAACCTAGAAAGATGACCAACATTCGTTGTCGCGATGACAACATCCACAACATCAAGAGTCATCGCCTGTGCTACCAAAATCATATCGCTGTCAATCGTCTTATCACCTGCTGTCGGTTGTCCTTGCTGACGAGCTTGTGCCCAAAACATCGCAGCTTGCCGCATAGCAGCAGTTGTAATGGGTAAATACTCCAGCGAGTTAGCTAATTCATCTAATCGAGCAATACCCCTTACCTTGTTTGCCCGCAGCAATTCTCGGCGAACTTCGTAATCGGCTATTTCGGGAATAATCACTCGAATATTCGATGTAATAAGTGTTTGTAACCAGCGAGTACAAAGGGTGCTTTCAGGAGATAGCTTTGGATTCGTAACTAAACCAATTGGCCCTGCATCCAAAACAACGACTCTGCTCACCAACTTACACCTTTTAATTCAATAGGAAATAGCTGGCGATCGGACAAACGATCTTCATCAAGAGCCTGAATCAGATACTGACCTGTTTCTTGCTGCTCTTCGGCATCTTCTTCATCCATCCAAGACTGAAGCAGATTAACCGATTTTGTCTGCTTTTGTTTTAGAATAATATGTTCTATCAGCAGTTGCAGAGTGTATGCTTCTGTCGAAAGCCCTTGCTCTTCTGCTCTTTGTGTTAAGTATTGCTCTATTTCTGGTGTGAGAGTGAGGGTGAGTGTCATAGGTGTTTTTATAGCTATACCCTTATACTTTACAACCTACTAGGCTAAGCTGGCGATCGAACGCTTGGGAGCATTGACGTAGAAACTTCGATCGGTTTCAATTATTCGATCGATCGCTATCATTAATGAGTTTGCTACTTGGGTTTGAGGTCATGCGGAGGTATTAGCATTCTTAGACTAAGAATATCACAAAACGTCGCCCTACAGCAAGAGATCAAAAAACACAGGGCGGGTTTTACACAAAACTAAACTCCAAAAGTCAAATTTTATGCTCTAAACCCGCCCCCGCAAAACTCGCTTAATAAGCGTCTTGCAGTTCGTAGAAATCAGGGGAAATATAATCCTTCCGCAGCGGCCAGCCTACCCAATCTTCATTCATCAAAATCCGTTTCAGATTTGGATGTCCTTCGTAGACGATGCCGTACATATCGTAGGATTCCCGCTCTTGGAAATCTGCTGCTTTCCAAATCCAGTAAACTGATGGAACTCTCGGATCTTCGCGGGGAATAAATACTTTGACGCGGACTTCTTCGGGGTGCGAAGCGTTGTCCGTCAATTTAGCCAAGTGGTAGACGCTGACTAAATCTTGTCCAGGGCCTTGGTCGTAGGCGCACTGGTACTGCATATAATTGAACCCGTAGGCGTACAGTGCTGTTGACATCGGAATTAGGAATTCTCGATCGACCTTTAAGATCTCCACACCCAAATTATCAGCAGCTAAAGCCTCGTGATCGAAGCCATTCTGAGTCAACCACTGAGAAACCTTCCCAGCTTCAACAATCGCAGATTCTGTCTCAGCCACGTTGTACCTCCTGTTTTTGTCCTGCAAGCAGGGCGGGCGGTACGGGCATTCCCATTGCTTCCGTCAACTCCTTCGGTGGGGCTATCCGCCCGGGAATTGACAAATATTTGCCATCCAAAATGTCGTCTACTACTTTCATTTTGTGGGGTCTGGTGTAGTAGCGGTGAGTCGGTAACAAGTTAGCCCTTTCTTGCATTGAGTCGTTGGCGATTTTTTTCCGCAGTTTGATAATTGCGTCAATAATCGCTTCGGGACGCGGGGGACAGCCGGGGATGTACACATCTACGGGGATAAGTTTGTCAACGCCTCTGACTGCTGTGGGGGAGTCTACGCTGAACATTCCACCGGTGATCGTGCACGCGCCCATGGCGATCACGTACTTGGGTTCGGGCATTTGTTCGTACAGCCGCACCAAGATGGGGGCGTACTTCATGGTAATTGTACCTGCGGTGATTAACAGGTCAGCTTGTCTGGGGCTCGATCGCGGTACTAAGCCGAATCTGTCGAAGTCAAAGCGCGAACCAATCAAAGCTGCAAATTCGATGAAGCAGCAAGCCGTGCCGTAAAGCAACGGCCACAGGCTGGAAAGTCTCGCCCAGTTATAGATGTCATCAACCGTGGTTAGGATGACGTTCTCTGATAATTCGGATGTGACTTGCGGCCGCTCTGCCGGATTGACAATTAGGGATTTTTGTGATGTATCAGAACTTAAGACCATTCTAAGGCTCCTTTGCGCCATGCATATACAAGAGCAATAACGAGGATCGTGATGAAAAACAAGGCTTCGATGAAAGCCAAGAGTCCTAGCTGGTTGAAAGCAACCGCCCAAGGGTAGAGGAATACGGTCTCTACGTCGAAGATGACGAAGACCAGGGCGAACATATAATATCGGATGTTGAACTGAATCCAGGCTCCGCCGATCGGCTCAACGCCAGATTCGTAGGTAGTGCGTCGGTCGTAGGGACGACTTTTGGGCCGCAGTACCTTAGACGCCGTGAGGGCGAGGATAGGCACTAGGCTCGAAATTAACAGGAAGCCTAAAAAATACTCGTAGCCGCTAAGTGCAAACACGGTGAATAATTACTGCCTCTGTGAAAGGGTTATTTGACATACTCCCCAACCTAAAGGCATGGGGATTGTGGATTTAAACAGCAAAAGCAAGCACGGCTTGTCTGATATTGCCTAGCACGATAGTTGATGCCCCAACTTATTTGAGATTTTTTGGATTTATACAGTTGAGACCGGATTTTTACATCTCGCGAATCAACAATACATAAATACATAACTTATCATAAAAGCCGTCCGATCGGGACACGGGGCTTTAGGCCCAATTTTTCGGTAACAGAAATTACTGGTCGATCGAGATTAATTGTCCATCTTCTGCAATAATTTTTAATGTATATTTTAATAAAACCGCAATCTCAGGATTGGGTAAACGATATTCTAACTGCCTGTGGAAGACGGGCGGCTGCCTGTGGACGCTGAGTAAGACCATCATCGACGCTTTGTGTCGAACACCCTTGTGGTGTCCCTAACGTGGTATCGGCGGTTGAGACGGGAAACCTCGAAGACGAATAAGACCGTCCTAATCTGAGTGTTGGTTGGCAGCCCCAACTATAACGAAGCTTAGTTGAGGTACTTCACCAACAAAATGGGTCTGAAGCCCCGTCCTTCTAGGACGGCTTCGCGTTAGAAGATCTAGAAAGGCAAGTAAGAACAACCATCTACGTGTTGAAACAATATCAAAAGGTGTAACTCCTGATTTAGCTCGCCTCGACTCGATCGTAGCGAGAGTTAAACAAGCAATAGTGAATTGTTGAGCGTACCTAACTGGCGGGCGTGATGGACTCTGAAAGTATAAAAAGATCAAAGTAAGCGCAATTGCAATACTTCTGGTGTTAGTAGTTGTTTTGAGCGTGTAGAGGCGATTTGTCAGCGCCTTTAAGACTCAAATTGTGGTCTTAAGAATCTCCGTGGCTAAAGCCCGGAGAGTGTCAACTGACCTACTCTTTTTGGAACTATGAGCGATCGAGCCACTGAGACTAAGACCCTCGATCGGCACGAGTGCCGCGCCTGCGGCTACGTCTACGATCCGAAAAAAGGGAATCCTAAAAATGACATTGCCCCTGGCACGGCTTTTGAAGATTTGCCCGCTACTTGGGTTTGTCCCGTTTGCGCGGGCCGCAAGTCGGTCTTTCAAAATCTGGGTCAGATGGAAGGAGTATCGGGATTTAAAGCAAATCAGCGCTACGGTGTCGGCGTCAACGGCATGACCGAAGGTCAAAAAAGTTTGCTGATTTTTGGCGGCTTGGTCGTTGGTTTCTTGTTGTTACTTAGTATGTATGGTTTGCAGTAAAACGATTGTGAGATTTTGGCAACGAATTGTAATGTTATTGGCGGCTGCACTCATCTGTACGAGTTGCAGCACGATCGGTTCTGTGAGTTACAACCCTTGGCAAGTGATTTCCTTGCCAACAGAAGCTAATTTACAGGATATTGCCTTTACGGGAAATGCCCAGCACGGCTGGGTTGTTGGTTCTGAGGCGACTCTGTTTGAAACGATCGACGGCGGGACTAACTGGAAGCCAGTAGCACTGGATATAGACGAGCCGAGATCGCGTTTTGCGTCGGTGAGTTTTTCCGGTTCCGAAGGCTGGATTGTCGGTCAGCCTTCGGTTTTGCTCCACACAGAAGATGAGGGCAAGTCTTGGACGCGGATTGCTTTAAGCTCTCAGTTACCAGGTTCTCCGAGTACGATCGCCGCTATTGGCCCAAATACGGCTGATATGACGACGGATGTCGGGGCGATTTACCGGACTTCTGACGGTGGCAAAAATTGGAAAGCGATCGTGCAAGATTCTTTTGGGGTAGTTCGCAATATCAACCGCTCGGAAGACGGGCAGTATGTTGCGGTATCCTCGAAAGGTAATTTCTACTCCGTGTGGAGACCAGGACAACAAGCTTGGGAACCCCACAACCGCAATAGTTCTCGCCGCTTGCAAAACATGGGCTTTACCAAGGACGGGCGTTTGTGGATGCTCGCCCGCGGCGGTCAGATTCAGTTTAGCGATCCGTCCAATCCTGAAGGTTGGGGAAAACCGTTTTTTCCCGATCGCAAAGCGAGTTGGGGTTTGCTAGACATGGCTTACCGGACTGATAATGAAGTTTGGGTAGCCGGCGGCGGCGGCAATTTGCTGTGCAGTTTGGATGGCGGGAAAACTTGGCAAAAAGACCGTGAAGTTGAGGACGTTCCTGCTAATTTTTACAGGATTGTCTTTATGGGCCCCGATCGCGGATTCGTGATTGGTGCGAGCGGTACTCTACTTAAATATCAAGGTTCAGCGCAAGCTGCTTGATAGTAGAATAGTAATAGAGATTGTCTGTCGATTTGTTGTTGAAAGGAGGATTCTAAATGGCCGGTACAACTGGAGAACGTCCGTTTGGGGACATTATTACAAGCATCCGTTATTGGGTAATTCACAGCCTCACCATTCCAGCTTTGTTTATTGCTGGATGGCTGTTTGTGCAAACTGGTTTGGCTTACGATGCTTTCGGAACTCCTCGCCCTAACCAGTATTTCACAGAGCAGCGCGAAGAAGTTCCGATTATCTCGGATCGCTTTGAAGCTAAGAAACAAGTAGATCAGTTCATTGGCAAGTAATTTTACAAGGATTTGGAAAAATGACGAGCAGAACGCCAAACAATGAGCCAATTTCGTATCCGATTTTTACGGTACGCTGGTTGGCCGTTCATACTTTAGGTGTCCCAACGATTTTCTTTTTGGGCGCGATCGCAGCAATGCAATTTATTCAACGATAGGAGTTTATAATGCCTGAACGCGCCCCTAATCCCAACGAGCAGCCAGTCGAGTTAAACCGGACTTCTCTTTATTTGGGTTTATTGCTGATTTTTGTGTTGGGGATTTTGTTCTCCAGTTATTTCTTTAACTAACTGGTGGTTCAGTTCAATCTCTGTGATTCAATCCAATTTGTTTAGCTGTGAATTAGTGAGGTGATCGCTATGTTTAGTGAAAGTGGCAGAATTCCTTTGTGGCTGGTAGCTACTGTCGCAGGTCTCGGTGCTCTGAGCATTTTGAGCCTTTTCTTCTACGGTGCTTATGCCGGTTTGGGTTCTTCGATGTAAGGACAATATTGCGTATTTTACGCCTAAAACCTCCCTTGAAAAAGGGGGGTTTTAATTA
>NZ_JAEQCB010000185.1:0-9247 GCF_020738785.1 Microcoleus sp. PH2017_05_CCC_O_A
CTAATATTAACTGATTGACTTGTGCCAGCAACACGAGACTGTCTGCACCTTTCCATTTTGGGTCAGTTGGCGGGAAATACAGGCCGATATCTCCCAAACACAGAGCTCCCAGCATCGCGTCCATAATCGCGTGGGTGAGTACGTCTGCGTCGCTGTGTCCTAATAAGCCTAATTCGTGGGGAATGTGGACGCCACCGAGGATCAAGGGGCGTTCTGGAACTAAGCAGTGAATGTCGTAACCGTTACCGATGCGGATGTTCATGTCATTCAGTTGACAGTTGACAGTTGACAGTTGACAGTTGACTTCGGAGGGGCCACCTTTACCTAGAAGTCCGAGGATTGGAGTAATGAATAATCTGATTTTAATTTTTCCAGATCGGGGTTTGGGCTTTAAACCAATTCTTTTTGGTGAATTTTAGGTGGCTAAAAAGCAGACAGTAGAGTATTATGTCATAGTCTGTGTGGATATGAGTAGGTTTTTTGGGCGACTGACTTGTTTTATGTTTCGGGCGATATTGGAGGAATGCGATCGGCTGTTAAAATTACTACTTTCCCATCTTCCCACACAGCAATAGATTCACCTAATTTGCGGTGTCTTTCAATAGCTGCTGCAACTGCCGCTTTCACTCCAACATTAATCTTTGTAGATAAAAGTTGTCTTGGTTTTGATTGTTTCATTTTATTTTTGAGTTATTTGATTCCAGCTTTCAATATTATAGATTATCTGTTCTTCCTCGATACTCCCTTCTGCTACTAACTGAGCCGTTTCGTGAGAGTTGTCATAGATAATCCAATTGTCGCACAGTGGCAAATACAGAGCTATCAAATTTCGCAGTCCTCTGTCATAGCGGCGGCGGATAACATCTTCTGGGATAGAATGACCGCCACTAGCTACTCGTCGGGCTACTCTTGCTACGGCCAGTTCGGGCGATCGCAACCAAAAGTAAATTAGGTTAATTGTATAATCTTTTGTTTTACAACTTCTGAGAAAAGTTGCAAAGCTACGGGCTGCTAGAGTAGTCTCAAAAGCAAAATCAGTTCCAGAATTAGATAGTGTTTGCAGTCTTTCTAGCATGATTCGTCCGGCGGTAATCGCTACCGACTCGGGATTGAATGGCGAAAGTGCAGCCGCAATCGCGTCTGCATTGACATATTCAAAACAGTCGAGAAAATTGGGCAATAAACTCATTGATGCGGTGGTTTTGCCGGAACCGTTAGCGCCACCAATTATGTAAAGATTCGGCATAAGTTTAGCATAAATTAATCAGGCAGGACTTAGGTTTTGTATGGTGCGTAGCTTGCACCTTATATCATTTTGACAAAAGATTGCTACACAATAAATAAAGTTGTGTTTGTTTGTAAAACTATTGTGGTCAGGTGCGTCGCTCTTAAATGGTCGATATGTAACTAGGAATTGTTCGTGGCGACACACCCTACGACTACTTTAAGCTGCGGTCTATCTATCAATCAAAGATTGATGCAATGCTAGTCTAAGCAACCCGAATCAAATCTGGATAAGCACCCAACAAATCATCGCCCGTCAAACTATCCGTTTCCTGCTGCGGACTCCAAATCACCTCTAAAACCAGCAGATTCTCAGCAGGAGTCGCCGCCGATTTTTCTAACACTGCTTTCAACTTCGCAACATCGCGAATGTCTCCAAACAGCGGTCTGCTATTCTCTGTCCCTATCAAAAACGTGACTGTAATATACTCTCCAGGCTCTTCATCGCCAGCACTAACAGACTGTCTGCGACGGATATCGCCATTCACCATACTCAAAGTTTCCACACTTAATTTGCTGCGTTCTTGCATCGAAATTTGATTGAATATTTGCGTTGCTTGTTCTCGACTTTCGACTATCTGGGAATTCGCACAAACGTGAGTCCACTTTTCTCGATTTCGCAAAACAATCAAAACAGCTTCTTGCAAAAATTCCGCACGTTGATTAGCATTTTTTATGTCAGAACTTAACGTTAGTTCAGTTAGCTGACTGGGAACTTCGCGAGCTTCTGCCAACATGGCAATTTGCAACTTAGTGACCGCAAAGATTTGTTTTTTAGATTCTTTGGCAGGGTGTTGTCGATAATAGTAAATACAGTAAGCAATTAACGCAACGCAACCTCCAGCAACAAACAGCCAAAACACTACAATTTTCCAATCATCATCAGATTCCGAACTCGGAGGGTTATTCGAGTTATTGTCAGTGGTAATTGGTGCTGGTGCATTGACTGCTGGTTGTTGCTCTGAACCTATATTTGGCTGACTGTTATCTGGATTGTCTGAAGTTGGCGAATTGGGATCGCTGTCGCCCGAATTATTATTAGTGGTAACTGGTGCTGGATTGACGGCTGGTTGTTGATTTGAACCTGTGTTTTGCTGACTGTTACCGGAATTATAAGGAACTACATAACTCGGCCCTGAATTATAGGTGCGCTGCTGGATAATTACAGTTCTGTTATTGCTAGATTGTGGCGGAATCGGAGGGTTAGGTGCGGCGACAGGTGCGGCGGGCTTGTCAAAAGAGCCGCTGCGAACTCTTCCCCCAGTGTTGCTGCTGTTGCTGGGGCGGCTGGGATTGGAACTAGCAGCACTATTCGATCTGCTGTTACTGGAACTAGAAGAACTAGAAGAATTAGGTGAGGTATTGCTAGAACGGCTGGAACTGGAAGAAGAACTAGAAGAAGAACTAGAAGAACTCGATCGCCCGCCACTACTTCCTCCACTGCTGCCGCCGCTGCTTCTTGCCAAAGCTTCCTGGTTAATATTTAACCATTTGCCACCGCTGCTGGGAGTTAAATTTACAGTAACTTCACCCGCGAGCAAAAAGCCGATCGCCCAACAGCACAAAAGTTGATTTTTTAGCATAAATTCTCTGGGAAAAAATCCAGTGTTAAATCAAGAACGTCAACAGCCCACAGCCCACAGCCTACAGTTAATTAATCCGCTAGCAAATCCGGGCGGCGCGATCGAGTTCTTTCAATTTGCTGTTCTTTGCGCCAGCGAGCAATTTCTGCGTGATTACCAGATAGCAACACGTCGGGCACCTTCAATCCCCGAAAATCGGCCGGTCGAGTGTACTGCGGATAGTCCAAAAGTCCGTCTTCAAAACTCTCAAATTTCAGCGAATCTTCCTTGGCCACAGTTCCGCGCAACAATCGCAAAACCCCATTAATCAAAGCCAAAGCTGGAATTTCCCCGCCTGTGAGCACAAAATCGCCTAGAGACACCTCGCGAGTTACCAAGTGCAGCACTCGATCGTCCACACCCTCATAATGGCCGCAAATCAACACCAACTGATCGCACCCGGTGGCGAACTCCCGAAACATCGGCTGCTGCATCGGTTCGCCCTGGGGAGTCAGCAAAATCACCTCCCGTCTCGGCAAAACCGGTAGCGATTCCACCGCAGCAAAAATTGGTTCCGGCTTCATCAGCATCCCCACTCCGCCCCCGTAAGGTTCGTCATCGACTCGCTGGTGCTTGTCTGTGGTAAAATGGCGGGGATTGACAAAATTTACCTCAGCAATATTTTTAGCTAAGGCTTTGCCCATGAGTCCCGATGCTAGGGGAGCCAGGAAAAATTCTGGAAACAGGGTAACTACGTCAAATCGCACAATTATTGGAATTTATTGATACATCACCTCTAGTTTGACCCGGAGAGGCCGATCGGTTTTCAGTAATTGCTTTATTCTTTATAATTTCTTATAATTTCTGAGAATTTTTGCCACTTAAATTCTCTTCCTTTGTCCGCGAGCCGATTTTGTACAACAATCATCTGTTCTCAGGACGGTGACTTGTGTAAAATCGCCCTTAAACAACTGCGCGATCGCGCGATCGCACCTTA
Source organism: Microcoleus sp. PH2017_05_CCC_O_A (assembly GCF_020738785.1). Classification (NCBI taxonomy): domain Bacteria; kingdom Bacillati; phylum Cyanobacteriota; class Cyanophyceae; order Oscillatoriales; family Microcoleaceae; genus Microcoleus; species Microcoleus sp. PH2017_05_CCC_O_A. The sequence continues at coordinate 3,844 of NZ_JAEQCB010000185.1, forward strand.
CTCGCACCAAAAAATATTTACTCTTAAAAAGCCCCATTGTACTCACAGGCACGGCAAAATTTAATTTCACATCTCACAGAGGAAGACACACCATGCAGCAGTTGACATCTCAAGCCCTAGAACACAATCTTTCCCAGCGCACGAAAACCTCGATTATGGTCATCGGAGGAGCCGAAGACAAGGTTCACGGGCGAGAGATTCTGAATACCTTTTTTTGCCGTGCTGGGGGTACAAACGCTCGGCTGGCGATCGTTCCCTGCGCTTCCCGAGATCCCGAAGGAATTAGCAACCGCTATCGCACCATATTTGACGAAATGGGCGTGAGTGCCGTCAAAGTCATTGACATCCGCGAACGCGAACAAGGCGAAAACCCCGTCTGGAAAGATTACTTGGAAGACTGTACGGGCGTATTCATCACAGGTGGCGACCAACTGCGGCTCTGCGGGCTGCTGGCCGACACTCCGCTGATGGAAAAAATTCGCGAATATACTCTCTCGGGTAAGATTACCCTCGCCGGCACCAGTGCGGGTGCTGCGGTAATGGGATATCACATGATTGCAGGTGGCGGAAGCGGTGCGTCACCCAACCGCTCTTTGGTAGACATGGCAAACGGACTTAACATTATTCCCAATATCATCGTAGACCAGCATTTTCACAATCGTAACCGCATGGCTCGCTTGTTGTCGGCTGTGGCTTGTCATCCCGATCGCCTCGCTATTGGTATTGACGAAGATACCTGCGCTTTGTTTGAGGGAGACGATACTATGAAGGTTCTAGGTAAAGGCACGGTGACTATTGTTGATTCTAGGGAAAGTTTTTATACCAACGAGGCAATGGTAGCAGCGACAGAACCCTTAAGTCTGTTCAATATGCGCTTGCACGTCTTGTGTCACGGAGATTGCTACAATATGCCCCTAGGCAAACCAATGCCATCGGCAGCCTGTTCCGAGTCTGGCTGGCCTTTGGAATGCCGCACAGCAAACTAACGCAGGATATCAGAGTCATCGATCGGGCAGAAAGTATGCGGCATTTGGGCCCAATCAAAGATACAACAGAAGGATGTATTCCAAAGCAGCCACGCGCTGACACCAGAAGGTAGAATCACACTCTTATTCTACCTTCTGGCTTCTAGTTGGTTCCTGCCCTTTACGTGCACTTGTTTCTAGCCGATCGCTGGGGCATTAATTTTCTTTCGCTGGCGGCCTATAACTGGAAATTCAATGCAAAACTGTTCACAGCGAACAGTCGATCGAGCAATCTAGCTCCAAATTGAATAAATGCTGCAATTACCTATAAGATTTAGCGACCCATACCCCTCTGACAGTCATGAAAATACTTAAAATCCAGACGTTACGCGGCCCCAACTACTGGAGCATCAGACGCCACAAACTCGTCCTCATGCGTCTGGATTTAGAGGAGTTGGCAGATAAAACCACATCTGAAATTCCTGGCTTCTACGAAGGGTTGACCGCCACACTCCCGAGTTTGGACGACCATCACTGTTCCCCCGGCCATCAGGGAGGCTTCCTGCAACGGGTCAGAGAAGGCACAATGATGGGACACGTCATCGAACACGTAGCCCTAGAACTTCAGGAAATGGCAGGAATGCCGGTCGGGTTCGGTCGCACCCGCGAAACTGCCACACCAGGCATTTACCAGGTAGTAATCGAGTATCAAAACGAACAAGCAGGTCGCTATGCCACCCGGGCGGGCGTGCGGATGTGCCAGAGCATTGCCGATACTGGAAGCTATCCAGCAGCGGAATTAGCCCAAGATTTGAGAGATCTCAGAGAGTTTGCTTTGTCGGCGGCCCTGGGCCCGAGTACCGAAACACTGATCAAGGAAGCAGAAGCGCGGGGCATTCCCTGGATACCTTTGAGCGCCCGGTTTATGATTCAGCTCGGTTACGGGGTGCACCAAAAGCGGATTCAGGCAACTCTCAGCAACCGCACGGGAGTTTTGGGGGTAGAACTAGCCTGTGATAAGGAAGGTACCAAAAATATCCTCGGGGCTGCTGGCGTACCGGTTCCAAGAGGGACGGTGATTAATTATTTGGACGAACTGGAAGGAGCGATCGAAGATGTGGGCGGTTATCCGATCGTCCTCAAACCGCTAGACGGCAACCACGGCCGCGGAATTACGATCGACATCAACTCCTGGGAAGTAGCAGAAGAAGCCTACGATTTAGCCAGCAACGCATCAAAAACCAAGAGTGTGATTGTCGAGCGCTACTACACCGGCCGCGACCACAGAGTATTAGTAGTCAACGGACAAGTCGTAGCAGTCGCCGAACGAGTCCCCGCTAACGTTGTGGGAGATGGCAAGTCTACAGTAGAACAGCTCGTTGAAGAAGTAAACCGCGATCCGCAGCGGGGAGACGGACACGACAACGTGCTCACCCGAATTACGATCGACAAATTGACCCTCGATTTGCTGCAAAAACAAGGCTACGCGATGGACTCGGTATTGCCGGCCGGCGAAAGAGTATTCTTGCGCGCGACAGCAAACCTCAGTACCGGTGGCATTGCAGTCGATCGCACCGACGAAATCCACCCAGAAAACGTCTGGCTATTTTCCCGAGTCGCCAAAATCATCGGTTTGGACATTGCCGGCATTGACGTGGTAACAGACGATATTTCCGTACCGCTGCGCGATACGAACGGAGTCATCGTCGAAGTCAACGCAGCACCGGGTTTCAGAATGCACGTCGCCCCGAGCCAGGGTTTGCCCCGCAACGTCGCCGGCGCAGTATTCGATATGCTGTTCCCCTCGCCTCAACCCACCCGAGTGCCGATTTTAGCGGTGACGGGAACCAACGGTAAAACTACAACCACTCGCCTGCTGGCCCACATTGTCAAGCAAACGGGTCAAATTACTGGCTACACGACTACCGACGGGACTTACATCGGCGATTATTTAGTCGAAAGCGGAGATAATACTGGGCCGCAGAGCGCTCATTTGATTTTGTCCGATCCCACCGTGGAAGTGGCGGTGCTGGAAACGGCTAGAGGCGGAATTTTGCGATCGGGCTTGGGCTTCGATCAGTGCGATGTCGGCGTCGTCTTGAACGTCGCGGCGGATCACTTGGGAATCGGCGACATCGACACCGTGGAACAACTAGCCAAACTCAAGAGCGTCCTCGTCGAGTCAGTAATGCCCAAAGGCTATGCAGTTTTGAATGCAGACGACCCGCTTGTATCACAAATGGCGCAGCGTGTCAAGGCTCAAATTGCATATTTTTCAATGAACCCGGACAACGAATTGGTTGCCAAACACACCGCTGCGGGCGGGCTGGCAGCAATTTACGAAAACGGCTACTTGTCCATCCTCAAAGGCGATTGGACGCTGAGAATTGAGCAGGCTGTGAATGTGCCGCTGACGATGGGCGGGCGGGCGCCGTTTATGATTGCGAATGCTTTAGCGGCTTGTTTGGCGGCTTTTGCTCAGGGAGTGAAAATAGAGGATATTCGATCGGCTTTGTCCAGCTTTCAGGCCTCCGTCGGTCAAACTCCGGGACGGATGAACCTGTTTAATTTGGGCAGCTATCACGCCTTGCTCGACTACGCCCACAACCCGCACAGCTACAAAGCTTTGGGTAGTTTTGTGCAGAATTGGGAAGGAATGCGGATCGGGGTAGTTGGTGCGCCGGGGGATAGACGAGATGAAGATTTTGTCACTTTGGGCAAACTTTCTGCCGATATGTTCGATCGGATTATTGTCAAAGAAGATGTTGACAGGCGCGGGCGAGAACCCGGTGTGGTGGCCAAGTTAATTTGCCAAGGGATTGCAGAGGCGATCGCCGCACGCACCCCAGACAAGTCTAAAGTTGAATACGAGTTGATTCTCGACGAGACAATTGCTGTTAACAAGGCTTTAGATCAAGCACCAGCAGGCAGTTTGGTAGTGATTTTACCCGAAGGCGTCACCAAAGCTCTGGCTTTGATTGAAGCCCGGAAGCCGATTCAGGAATCTGTGGTAAATGCCAGTAATGTCGATCGCCTTGGAGAGTCGCGCGACAGCTTAAAACCTTCGGTGGTTAATCAAGGCTAAACTCTAAAGTCTCATTTAATTAATAGGTTGGGTTTAATTGTGTTAAACCCAACCTTTTTTTAGTAAGATAACAAACACACCTTAGCCTATCAAGTTAGGCGCCTACTCTCTCTGTATGATCTCCACTGCGAGATCTGTCAAGGTGATGATTGTGACCCTTAAGCCCTCAACACTTTGTAGGGGGCGAGCGCTAAACCTTTATGTCGTTGAGGGTAATTACCAATAAAAACTATTTATTGGTAATTACTGTAGTTTAGACTAACCAAAGATGAGAACGGTGGCAAAAGAAGAACTAGAGCCACCGCGCCAGGAGAGAATGAGGGTGAAAAATAAAACCTATCCACTCCTTAAATGAACAGTGAACGATTAAAGGACTTTCGTCAAGCAGCATACGAATTATTGGTGCAAGCCAAGGATGCAACATTCGAGCTGATGGATGCAGTGATGACCACCAGAAATGCGTCATGTTTAGCGGAATTTTCACTCAATCCATTATTCAAGCGTCAATGGCCAAGCATCTATGAAGCGTTACAAGACTGTAGGCCAGACCGAAAAAAACTGATGCTGCTCTATCTGGAGCAATTACAGAAAGAAGCACCCCCAACGGAACACATATTAGTAGCAATCGACCACACTGCATGGGTCCGAGCAGACGCCAAAACGTTAAAAGACAGAACCCATGAATATCAGAGGGGCTGCATTGTGGGACAGGGGTACAGTACAATTGCGTGGATACCAGAAGCTCTCTTGAAGTTGGGCATTACCCCTGCTCCATGAAAGAATTAGTAGTGGGTCTTCACCCATACTTCAAGCAGCTTCCCAACTCAAACTTGTCTGTGAACATAGCGTTAATCCAGTTTTAGCAGTTTTAGATCGAGAATATGGGAATGCAAGTTGGGTGCTGGCGCTAACGCAAGCTTCCGTCCAAGCTGATTGCTTAATGAGAGTCCGAAAGAATGCCTGCTTATGGTCAGCACCACCGGCCTATAGTGGTCGCGGTAGACCACCCAAACATGGTCAAAAAATGAGACTCAACGACCCAACCACATGGCTTCAAGCGGATACTGCAATTGAAATTGATGAACATCCAGATTTGGGACAAGTCCTCCTCAGACAATGGATTGACTTACATTTTTATCGTGCCCCTGGACAAAAAGTCAATTTAATCCTAGTCGAAAGAATGAAGCCCATGTCAAATGGTCAACCGTTTCCACCCTTATGGTTGGCTTGGGTTGGAGAACGAACTCTACCTTTAGAAACTGTTTGGTTCAAATATTTACGACGCTTTGGAGTCGATCATTGGTATCGATTTGCGAAGCAAAGATTGCATTGGACATTGCCTAACTTGAGAACT
>NZ_JAEQCB010000186.1:0-11868 GCF_020738785.1 Microcoleus sp. PH2017_05_CCC_O_A
AGATTTGTGAAATGGTTGAACCAAAATTGGGACGTATTCTCGGCTTATAAAGCCAGTTTAGGCCTTGTTTGGGCTTAAAATTTGTTTAAGTCCCGCTAAAGCGTTAATCAAGTAGCACAGGATTTCTCCATCTGATACCTCACCTCTGCGGACTTTTATGTCCAAAGTGTCTTTCATCCCTTATCTCCATACAGTTTGAGATTTCACGTCCTGACATTTGTGTTTCCAGAATAGGGCAATGCCAGATAGTAATCTACAGAAAAGAAATGCCATTGTTCAAAAATATACAAATAAATTTGTGCGATCGGCAATTTTCGTAGTTATCAACATCTTAGACAATCAGCGTAAATTTATCTCTGAAGTTGAGGCTATTTTTTAGCTAAAATGTTCAAAATTATGTCTGCAAATTTCTGCAAATTGCTCGATAGCCGCTCAATTGAATAAGCAAGAGCTAGCTGGCGGCTAGAGGCACTCGAATTTGAGGGCTGAAGGGCGATCGCAGTCGCTTGTCGGACAATGCAATAACAAAAGCGATCGAGGCTCTTCTGGAACTGCCTGTGAGGTCTAGTGTCTCATTTTTGGAGGAATGCGGCCAGAAGCTTGCCTGCTGCTGCTTCAATTCAAGCAGTTATGTCTCAAAAGCTCTTAGATACAAACCACACTTTCACGCTCAGCACGAGGGCAAGCAATCGATACCAAATCCGGGCGATTCATGAAGGGTAGGGTAGGACGAGGAAGAATCAGGAAGAAGTGCATAATCTTCTACCAGGAAGGGAGTAAGCTCGCGACGCACCCTACTTTTCGGCGATCGTTCTGGGGGTACGCTCCTCGGATTTGGTATGATACGCTGCTCAAACGCCAGTCCAGTAAAATAATTCTCAAAGAAAAAAGTTGTTTCAACGTTCGGCGATCGACGAAAAACGAGTTTAAACCCAATACTGCAAGTTCTGCTGGACTGATGCTCTAGCCGCTTGTTCGGAAACAATACTGCCTCCCCAACTCACAGCCACCTGCATAATTCTCGGCTGGCGGTGCCAATAAGTTAGTAGTACACTTTCAAAGTTCTTTCACAGCCTGTATGCTGAAATCGATCGCGCCGTTACTCAACAGCCACCCAGCAACATCCCCGACATCGCACCGGCGAACGACCTGCGATGGCGTAGCTGCCTAGGCTGAGGCATCGCCCCGAACAAGGCCAGTCAAGTTTCAACTCAAAAATCCCGCATCAATTTTTCCTTATATTATTATTGGAGAATCGGCTAAGATGCCCAACCCTTTCAACCAGGAAAGTATTCCCAGACTTCCTGAACGTCGAGATAACGCCGAGAATTTTTTTACCTATCTCATGCTGACAAGCGGCAGCGGTCGTCCTGCTCTTTCTTGGCAAATTTATGCTGAACTAAAGCGCAACTTTGAGTTGTACAAAGAACGAAATCAGGTGCTTTCAGAGTTGTGCGCTCGGCCCGATGGAAGTCAACGTATAGCCGAATTTTGGAAGCAGATAGCGATTGGTGTGCCTTCGCATATCGCCCGAGAATGGGAACCAGAAAATAGGAAAATGCTAGCTTTAAAACATTTGGCTAGTTATTTTGAAAAACACTGTTACTACGCAGCTAACAGAGTACGAGCGCAGTCCAGTAATTGCTCTTGGGAAGATTATCTTTGCTACGCTCGCGTTTCTATTTACAATTATGACAATCTTTTGAAGTTGTTAAGGTCTTACAATACTGACCGTCAGGCTTCTTTAGATACATATATCCAGCAAACTTTGATAAGAGTTATCAACTCGGAATCAGATATCGGTAAGTTCTCGCCCTGGCGACTGCTAGATAAAAAAAGCGATCTAGAGCTTCGTGAAGCCCTCCAAAATGCCTATCGAGAACCTTACCTTTCTCAATTTATATTTGCGCGCAAATACTTTAAAAAAGTTTATTGCTTTAATAAGGTTAATAATCCCGCAATTCGTCAAAGAGGGCAAAAATGGCTGGAGGCTGACAGCGAAGACTTTCAGGAAGCAGCAGAGTGTTACAATGCAGAAAAGTCCCTGTCCTCAGCGCCGTATGAAGTCTCGGCGGGTGCAAACATTAGCGGAAAGCAAATGCAAGCTTGGATGAAAATCTGCATTAATGCGTTACAAAATTATCCCAATTTCATCAATTTTCCACTATCCTTAGGAGTGCTTCAGGAACAAGATACTGAGGAATTGTTTTATAAGTTAGAGATGGGAAACTCAAATACAGACGAAGTAAAAAATTCCCCTGCAAAAGTAAGCGAATTGAGTAACATGATTGACTCTGCTTTTGACGAACACATAGCAAATTTAAAACCCGATCAGCACAAAATTCTTTTATTTTATTACGGTTTTGGATTCAAGCAAAAGCAACTAGAACTTAAATTAAAACTGAATCAGTCCTCTATTTCCAGACGCCTCACTACTATTGAGCTAAAACTGTTAGAAGCTCTAGTAAAAGTATCCGCCCCCGAACGATGGGTTCCCCAGCAGGTAGTTACGTGGCTAGAGAGAAATTGCAGCGCTACCCTGCACTCAGAATTAATTCAAAAAGCCTTGGATCGAGCAATTAGAGAACTTGACTCTAAAGAGCAAGAAATTTTGCGCCTCCGATACGGTCAACAAGTAGCAGAAGAGAACATTGCCGATCGGCTTGGCATTAATTTGTTAGAGGTAGATGCCGCCATCTCTCAAGCTCAGCATAAATTACAAGCAAAATTGATAAAGGTGCTGAATGCTTGGCAGAAGAAGTGTGTCGGGCAGTGGCTAGCGAAGTTTTATCACGCTCAAATTTTAGCTGCTAGTCGGACTCTGAATCTACCTCTAGAGGGCGAAGATACTTCTAAAAACATCGATCCGATCGTTCAACAATGCTTGCAAACTTTAACTGCATCTAAAAAAGGAGAATAAAACAATGTTTCAACCCAACCAATTACAGCCTTTCAACTTTCATAATTCTTACCGCTTGCAGTTGACAATTGACGAAGCTGACCTAGAAATTCCATGGCGCAAAGCTCAGCATCATTCTAATCCGATTTCGCGCTACAATGCTTATCTCAATGGTGTTTGTTTAAAAACATTCTTGAACTGGTTATCGGAATGGCTGGCAGAAGAAGCATATATGGGAAGTGGTGAATGGTACAGCATTTCAAATTGGCGAAACTAGGCTGATCTTAATTCCCAGTGATGAAACAGAGTTAGAAGAGTTTTGCGTGCCGCAGGAGTGGGTGGATATTCCTAACTGGAGTGCTGACTATTATCTCCCCGTACAAGTGAATTTAGATGGGGATGATGGTGAGTGTTGGATAGAGTTATGCGGTTTTGCGACGCACCGCCAGCTAAAGAATGACGGCAGATACAATGCGGGCGATCGGACTTATTGTTTAGCGATCGAGGAGTTAACAGAATCCCTTACGGTGATGCAACTTACTTTTGGGTTAAACTTGCAACAAGAAGTTTCACCATTGCCAAGTTTATCTGAAGGAGAGGCTGCAAAATTATTACAGCTTTTGAGCGATTCATCAATATATTCTCCCCGACTGAGAGTTACATTTGAGCAGTGGGCTGCATTTTTGGCAAATGATGAATTGAGACAATTGTTGTATGGAAAGCGTTTAGGGATTTTGGAGAAAAAGGAGGTAGCAAGCGGATTAATTTTCTCCACTCAAGATCGAGAAAATTTAGTTCAGCGGGTCAAGAGTTATTTGCACGAAGGATGGCAGACAGTGGAGGGAATAGTAGAAAAATTAGGAACTTTAGAGCCTAATTTGGTTTATGCTCTAGAAGGAAATCAGAGGTATCGGGACGGTTATTCTAGCAGCCATAATAAAATTCCCACGCTGATTGAACTGTTGAAGGATAAGCGCAATAAAGGGAATCAATGGCGGGTCGCCGAATTATTAGGTCGCGTCGAACCGGGAAATGCGGAGGCGATCGCAGCATTGACTGATTTGTTACAAACAACTCAAGATGATATCTTGCGCCGTCAAGCGGCTGTGAGTTTGGGAAAAATTGACCCTAAAAATGCCAGTGCGGGTTTGAGAGTTGGTAAGATTATTAATTTGGAAATGCGACTTGATACCGAGCGCGTCGTGCTGGTAGTGACGCTGTTTCCGGAAGGAAGCGATAAAACGAACGTTCACTTGCGAGTAAGCCCCGTGCGATCGCAAACTCTGCCACCAAATCTCGAACTTCTTGTCTTAGATGAAGGAGGCGAAATTTTCGGGGAAGAACGCACGGATATGGTTAATGATAGCCTTGAATATGAATTTACGGCGGATCTCGGCGATTATTTTCAGGTGAAGGTTGCTTTGCAGCAAGTTAGCGTCACAGAAGATTTTACTATTTAACTCGATCGGTATTTGGAAGGTCAAAAGCTATGAGCAAACTCGTAATCTTGGAAATAGGGGATGTTGACAGCGAGCAGCGCTATCCTGTCGCCCTAAGAATTGGCGATAGCATTCACTCGGCTATGGCTGAAAGTAGGGGGCGGTTGCCACCGGCTAAAGATTTTCTGAAAGCCTATGAGGATTTGCGATTAGAGCGGACTGTACGCGGTTTTGGTTGTTATCGCAAATTAGAACATAAAAAAGGGCAAATTACCAAAAGTTCGGTTCAAGAATTAGCGGTTCAAGTGAAGGCGCGTATTAATACTTGGTTGAATTCTGGGGACAGTCTTTTTCAGTCTGTCAGGGATAAGTTATTACAAGTATTGAGTGCTGAGAAAGGCAATGTCAGATTGATGATTCAAACAGATGATATTTATTTCTGGGGTTTGCCTTGGCACCTCTGGGATAAACTTGACGAATTGAAAATTGAGCCTAGTTTCAGCAGGTTAACTAATACACTTGGTAATTACCAACCAACTAACTCTAAAAATAAGGTCAGAATTCTGGTAGTTTTGGGAGGACATACAGACATAAACCTTCAGGCAGATTTAGAGTATTGGAAATCGTTAATTGAAAGGGATGCCGAGATAGAGGCTGTAATAGCTATTCGCAGCACCCAGCTCAACGAACAGTTATGGAAGCGCAATTGGGACATTTTATTTTTCGCAGGTCATAGCTCTAGCAATTCAGATTACAGCCAGGGCAAGCTTGCTCTCAGTGAAACTGAAAGCATAGCAATTGAAGATTTAAAGTATGGTTTACAAAATGCGATTAAGCACGGGTTGAAATTAGCAATTTTTAATTCTTGTGACGGCATGGGATTAGTCAACGAACTAGCTTCGCTGCAAATTCCTGCTGTAATTGCCATGCGAGAGCGAGTGCCGGATGAAGTCGCTCAGAAGTTTTTGGAATATTTTCTAGAGGCATTTGCTAGAGAAAAGAAGCCTTTGCGGGACTCTGTTAGGAAGGCGCGAGAAAGCCTACACGGGATGATGGATGGTGATTATCCCTGTGCTAGTTGGCTGCCGATGGTTTACGAACACCCTGCTGTTGAGCCTCCAAGTTGGGATGAGTTGCTGAAGGGAAATGAGGAAGAGCGTCAGCGTGTTTCGATTTGGCGCAACCTTCGGACTGTATTGGTAGCTAGCGTGTTAGTCACAGGCACAGTCGTGGGAGTGCGATCGCTAGGATTGTTAGAACCCTTAGAAAAAACAGCTTTCGATCGAATCGCACAGATAATGCCGGATAAAGGGCTGGATTCCCGCTTATTAATTGTTGAAGTTACTGCCGATGATTTTAAGCAATTAAATAATGAATATCCCTTACACGATAAAACAATAGTTCGGGTTTTAGAAAAATTAAATAAGCACCAACCGCGAACTATTGGCTTGGATATTTATAGAGATGTTCCACAAGCACAAGGACGTGATGATTTAATTAAATACTTACAGCAGCACGAGCGGGTAATTCCTATATGTATGTTTCCTTGGGATAAATTTCTAGAAGGGGTTGCACCGCCTCCCGGTCTGCCCGACGCTCGACCTGGATTTGGGGATATTGTAGAAGATTCCGATCGCGCGATCCGGAGACATTTATTGGCTATGAAGCCCTACCCGTCTTCTCAGTGCAAAACCTCATCTTCGCTAAGTTTTCAACTAGCTTTACACTATTTGCAAAACCAACCGAATAATACTGCCGATCGGAGTTCCAAGCTGCCAGTCGAGTTTCGAGAAAATTATTGGAAAATCGGCAAAACTGATTTCAAAAATTTAGAAACAGATCGAGGTTTTTATCAAAAAGAAAACTTAGGTGGATTTCAAATAATCTTGAATTATCGATCGCGCCGATCGCTCATTGACATTGCTGAGCGAGTAACTCTGATGCAAATTCTCAACGAGCAGGTCAATCCATCTGATATCAAGGATAAAATTGTTTTAATTGGTGTTACAGATCCAACTAGAAACAACGCAAACCATAACACACCTTACAACCAAGAGATTCCTAGCTTAATGTTTTTAGCTCAGAGGGTCAGTCAAATTATTACTGCCGTTGAGGATCGCATACCCCTGATGTGGTTTTTACCTCAGTGGGGTGATACTTTTTTGATTTTGCTTTGGTCTGTGGTAGGCAGTTTTTGCGCTATCCGCCTCCAATCGCGACTGCATTTAGGATTAGCTCAAGGAGCGCTACTCATTATTTTATATGGGAGCTGCGGGTTTAGCTTGCTGAAATCAGGATGCGTGCTACCCCTCGTACCATCAGGATTTGCTTTGTTAGGTGCTAGCGGATGTTTAATAGTCTACAATGCTAGGAAAGACTCATAGCAGCTCCTAGAGCATACCTATATGAAAACTCTGTTCACCTGCGCTTGGACGCTGGCGGTTATTAACGTGACAAACTGCTTAGTTTTGGGACAGGTGCAACTTAATTTAAACAATCTCGTAGTTTCTGAAACCCAACAACCACCTGTAAATAGTAGACCTCCCGATCGAAAGCCCACAGGAACTCGCGGGCCTTGTGAAGAGACAGCAGGTTTACCTTTTACCCCTTTTTTACCTCCTAACAGTCCAGATTTTTTAGTCTCGACAATTACCGATCGCCCTACCTTGTGGTTTTATGTTCCCTACAGAAGTCAAAGCGTCAGCTATGGAACTTTTTCTTTAGAAGATGCAGGAGGAAATCGCGTCTACAAAATCGATTTCAAACTACCTGAAACTCCGGGAATTGTTAGTGTTAACCTTCCCAAAGATCGACAACCTTTAGAGGTAAATAAAACCTATCGTTGGTATTTCCGACTTTACTGTTCATCTCAAACATTACCGGGGTCTAATGCAGTTTTTCATACAGGTTTAGTAAAACGGGTCGATCGAGGAAATCTTGACGCTCAGTTGCAGGCTGCAACAAGAGAAAATCGTGCTGCAATCTATATTGCTAACCAGCTTTGGTATGATATGCCTGACTTGGCACAAATTCGCAGTCGCCCTGATGACTGGGCGAACATCTTGAAAGCGATGGATTTGGAAAAGTTGAAGGAAGAAAAGATACTAGGCCCGGTACTGCCTCGCTAAAAGATTTATATCAAATCCGGGTTTTTTACCCTCGTTATATAGTGTCTGGTAGCCTCGGTATAAAAAGACTATTCTTACAACCAATTTCCGATCATAACAAAAGGAGCCCAATAATAGGGATCGGATTTTTTTGCTAGAAGTGATAATTGGGCTTGGCGGAGCGCTTCAGCTTTATTCACATTAGGTTTTTTTAGTTCATTATAGAACTTAACCATTAGTTCCGCCGTAGACTCATCGTCAACATACCATAATGTTGCTAATGTACTGCGCGCTCCCGATCGCACGGCGACTCCAGCTAGCCCTAATGAAGCTCTAGGATCGCCCTTGGCTGTTCTACAAGCACTCAAAACCAATAATTCAATATTATTATCTTTGCGATCGCGCTTGCTGCTGAGTATATCACTTAACTCTTTACTCTGAATCACGCCATCATAAGCTACAATAAAAGTTTGTTCTGGATCGGAACTGAATTCACCATGAGTTGCTATATGAATCACTGAGGAAGGAAAAGAGTTAATTTGCTCTCTTAAGCTATTTTTGATAAAATCTTGGTTAATCAGCGGTTTTTCGCTGTTAGAAACCTCTTCTTTGATATTTCCTAACTCCCGATCTACATATTTAAGAGCGGGGAAAGCTTTTCTCCCAGGAAAAATCCGTTCTTCACTCAAGCCTGCAATTAAAATTTTCAACCTTTCTGGTTGCCAAGAATGAGGACTGATGAGTTGCAACCCTGGTGCTAGGGCAATAGCATATTTTTCGATTAGATAAATTTCTTTTTTAGTAACTTCATCATAATGAGATAAGACGCTCATTGGAATATTGCGGAAGCTGCTATCTAGGACGAATACTAATGTTCTTAACTCAGGGTATTGTTCGAGATATTTATTAAAAGGTTTAATTAACCACCCATAAATTATTTTAGAAATTTTTGTAACTTCAGCAGGTGCATCTGCTTCGCTCAATTCGCCTTGCAAGTTTTTCAGAAGAGTCTCAATTTTTCTGCGAGGTGTATCGGATGGGCGATGGTGCAATAGTCGATCGGGTAGGGAGACAATAATTTCTAACCTATCTTCTAAAATAATTGGATAAATCACTGCCGCTGTTCGATCGAGCCCATCAATTTGTTTAGTTTTAACCTGAAGACAAGCATCTCTAAAAAAGTTATCCAATTCAGCTACCTGAAGGGCTTCAATGACATTTCGGGCTTGCTTCAAATTCTCCTGACTCGGTTCTTCGCGCCGCAACAACAAATCTACCAATTCGCGATACACTGGTTCTACCCGATCGCGAAAATCAAACTGTCCGTCCCGACCGATCGGCAGCAAATCGTTGCGTACCGACTGTAAAGTATTAAATGCAGCCGTATAAGCCGCGATCGCCCCCTCAACATCCCTCGCCTTCCCATCCCGACGAATCCGCCCCAATTGCCACTGCCACTGATAGGCAAGATCCGGCGAATTTAGCTGCACGTTTTGCGACAAAAGTAAAGCTTGTTCCGTACATTGTTGAGCCTCTAACCATTGCTGTTTCTGTTCGTAAATTCCGCCCAAATTACCCAAAGCATAGGCTGTTGCCCTTAAATCGCCTAAATCCTTACCTAATTTGACAGCTTGGGCTCCCAGATTTACAATTTCTCTCCAAGATAAATCTTGAGTATTTTGAGACAAGCTTTCAGAAACAGTTAAGGAATCGGGCAAACAGTAGTTAGAGAGTGATTCTGACTTTTCAGCCCTGAAATTAGGTGGGTTATTTGCAGCTTTTAATTCTTCATTTTTCAGGTTAGCTAAGCTATTCATCAAGCTAACTTCACCATATATTTTATGGCGGCTCGGCGGTAGCTGATTCAACTGAGATAAAATTGCCAACCGCAACTCTTCTGCTTCTCGGAGATTTATCTTATTCCCAATTTTTGGATCTACTAAAAGGCTGAATAAATCTAACCTTGCCTGGATTTTAATAAAGGAAGTTCCAGCAACCTCGATCGCTCTTCGATAGTAATCTAAAGCAGTTGAGTAATAATTTATTTGAGTGTTATCTCCAGACTCAGCTAGAAATCGATTTCTATTCCCCGAAGCTTCGTAAGTATTGCCTAAACTCAGCCAAACTAAAGCTTTTTCTTGATTGTTTTTCTCTTGAGTAATGGCTCGATCGACTGCTGCCAAAAACTTCTGTGAATTGTCTAAAAATCCAAGCTGCCTCAAAACATCGCCGAGTAGGCGACTTCCTGTTAATTGGATGCTTTTAAAATTTGGATTTAATTGTTTTTGTAAAAGCCCTTGTAATCGATCTAAACTTTTGCTGTCGGTTAACTGCGAGCAAGTTCGATCGGGCAGGGCAAATTTTCCTTTATTATCCACCTCGATCGCGGGTATTAATGTTTGACAAGCCTGTTCGTAAAGCCCTAACTCTTGCATGGCTTTGACTTGAGAAATTAAACTGCGCTTCCACCCGAACTCATCCTTTAATTTAACATAAATACTAGCAGTTTGCTGCCAACTTTTTAAAGCAATATTGACTTGCCCCCGAGCCGATAGCCCGTTGCCTTTGATATCAAGAGTCTGAGCGATCGCCCTTAATTCTGCTGGCAAATTTGCTCTTGATTCCTGCGGCAACAAACTCAAACTTTTTTCTATTGCTTTTTCTGCCTCTTGCCAGCGTCCAAACTGTTGGTAAGTTAACGAAAGGTTGCTGAGGGCGATCGCTTGATTTAACCAATCTCCCTTCACTTCAAAAGCCGCCACTGCTTGCTGCCAATATTTCGCGGCTTCTTCAAATTCTCCCGCCGCATAGCGTTCCCTCGCTAACTTTTCCGATTCACTTCCCTCTCGCTGCTGGAGGGCAGTAGCACTCAACCCTACAGGAACTTGTATCATTCCTACACGATCTTGTTGAGTAATTTCTGTTTTTCCTACTTCCCCATTAAATATTTGGTTAGCTCGGACATTTGTTGCTAAAAAAGAGAACAATACTGTTAAAAATAGGAGAACAAATAACCTGAAATTTTTTCTTGTAATTTGGCGCACAAGTTTCAAAAAGAAAACCTCGATCGCACTGAAAAATGTAACCCTTTTTCTTGCCATGTCCTCTGCCTCGAATTCACGTCAACTAAAGGAATGCCCCAGTAAAAACTTGCTGCAAGGCGATCGCTCATTTCCCACCGCAGTCCCGCCCCCACAGATACCAAAGTTTGAGGGTCAAAATCCTCTCTACCGGAGCTGTTCCACACCGTGCCTGCATCAATAAAAGGAGCAATTTGAACGACTCCTAACCCTCGATCGGACCTACCAACAATCGGAAATCGCAACTCGGCTGATGCGGAAATTCCGTTATCGCCCAAAAGTAGATCCTGCCGGTAGCCTCTCACGCTATTGAAACCTCCAAGACCAAATTGCTCCAGAGGTAAAAGCGCTCTATTTGCTAATTGCAAGTCGCTGCTGGCAAAGACAAAAGTGTCTCTTGCCAAACGGCGAACCCACTGCGCCTGTCCCCGCCATGCCAAAAATCTGCTGTCAGGAGCTTCACTGTTAACAGTAGCATTAAAAGCACTCAATCCTAAGCTAAATTGCGATCGAAACGCTAATAATTCTTCATTACTTCGCACCGTCCAATCCTGAAAGAATCGCAGGGCCGAAATGCGCGATCGCCCTTTTTCATCGGCTCCTGGAGAGAGGGGGAAATCTTCGCCTAAAATTGAAGTGCCACTTTCCCGCCGAGTTGCAGTCAAACCGACGGCAAATTCTTGTCTGGGAGTCCTCAATAAAGGTTGGCGCATCGTAATGTCTAAATATCGCGCCGCTGCTCTGAGATCGACATCTTCAAAAGGCGGTTCGACGACGCGATTTGCAGTTGTTCCTGCTGCTACCTTAATCGTACCGTTATTCGGATTTAAGGGCAATGTATAACTTAAATCGAAAGCATTGCTGCCGTCGGTATTCGTGTAAGCAAGGCTCAAATCATCTCCCCGGCCCAATAAATTTGCTTCGTTCAGTTGCACTTGGCGGCGGACAGTACCGACGCTTGGAGCTCGGCGGTTATCGATCGCTACTTCGACACTAAAAGTTTGTTCCTCCTCGAATTTAACTTCTAAACTGCTTCTGTGTACCTGCGAACCGGGTATCAATTCAGCGGTAATCTTTTTAATTAATGGATCGAGTTCGAGCAATCGCAGAGCATCTAGCAGGCGAGAAACTTGTAAAGGTTGCGATGCGATCGCCAAACGGCTGCATACATAATCGAGGTTGAGGCGTTGCCTTCCCGTCCGCCTCCTGACTCGAATTGATTCTAATCCGCCTTCGACAATTTTAATAATAACTTCTCCAGGAACGCCCCTATTTTGCAATCTTTGATTTGGTTCTTCGCTGGTAGTAGGAATGTAGGCAAAAGAGTTAATATATCCTCTTTG
>NZ_JAEQCB010000187.1:0-8860 GCF_020738785.1 Microcoleus sp. PH2017_05_CCC_O_A
GGTCAGTTTCATGATAGATTTTAGAGACATAAGATACGCTGCACACTGAAATTATCTTTGGGTCATTATAGGATCAATCATTCTGTGGTGCTCCCTAACCAATAACTAATAACCAATAACTAATGACTTCTTTTTCAGGGATTGACCGATCGCACAAACCAATTGCCATCCCCGTCGCGCCCGTAAAGCGATCGGTTCTGGGGTTCCCCCCGCAACTCCAAAAAATCCACCGTTTCCGGTTCCAACAGCAGCAAGCAAAAACTAGGCAGCGGCTCGATCGCATCTGGGGAAGCACAATCAAAAGCAGTAGCCTCAGCCTTGTCTTTCCCAGGTTCGGGCCAACCAAACTGCACCCGCGCCCCCTCAGAAAGCTCCTGCCAAGCTGTGCGGCGGGCTGCGTACAACTCTACATCTGGACAATCTGCCCCTGCCAAAATCAGTTGTCCAGCAATCCGAAATTGTTCCCGAGTTTTAGGGAAATACCAGCAAATCTCCCCCCAAGGATAGAGATTAATTTCCTCTGCCTTTTGACTGCGAATATCTGTAATAAACTTTAACTGGTTGGTGTTTTCCAAAAAGCCTCGAAACACCACAGTGCGGTTAGCAGGACGCCCGTCAGGACGAACCGTTGCTAGTTGCAAGTAGCGGGCATAGGCAAGACTGCGGTTGCGGTGGAGCGATCGCGCTAAGGGCGATCGCCAAAGTGCTAAAGACATAATGAATATCCTATTATATGGGTAATTGGCGATCGGTAGTTGGCAATCAGTAATCGGTAATCGGTAATGTACTAAGCCTGCTTCTTCCTTTTAGTTAATGACCAATGACTAATAGACCTCTTGCAAAAAAGATATATGTTATAATCAGAGGCTTTGAATTAAACATCTCCCATAATTGTGGAACAGGCATCCTGCCTGTTATTCACAGGCTTTTTGGGAGATATCTAATCAACTAAAGCAAAACTTTCCATTATATCAGAAAATTATTTTGCAAGAGGTCTAATGACTAATGCCCTATGCCCTATGCCCTATGCCCTATGCCCTATGCCCTATGACCAATGACCAATGACCAATGACTCTTTTTCTGCTATTAGTAATATTATGTCAAATACAGCCTCAAAACTCAAAACTATTGAAACTCCCCACAGCGGCTACCACTGGGACGGCAGTTCCCGGCGCTTTTTTGAAGGCTGGTACTACCGAATAACATTACCAATTCACGGACAATCCTTTGCATTCATGTATTCCATAGAAGACCCCAGAGGCGGTCAACCTTACAGCGGCGGTGCCGCCCAAATTCTCGGCCCCAAAGATAGCTATTTGTGCCGCACCTTCCCCGATGTAAATAAGTTTTGGGCGCACCGAGACACATTGGGTTTAGGACATTGGGGCAAAACAGATTTACAAATTAAACCAGAATATTTAGAACCACAAGTATTCGACAGCCGTATCGAAGAAGGCTATCAAGCTACTGCTACTTTGAATCAAGGTTATCTGCACGATCCAGGAACTGGCAATCACTGTTTT
The DNA here is from genome assembly GCF_020738785.1 of Microcoleus sp. PH2017_05_CCC_O_A. Classification (NCBI taxonomy): domain Bacteria; kingdom Bacillati; phylum Cyanobacteriota; class Cyanophyceae; order Oscillatoriales; family Microcoleaceae; genus Microcoleus; species Microcoleus sp. PH2017_05_CCC_O_A. The sequence goes on from NZ_JAEQCB010000187.1 coordinate 1,524, forward strand.
TGGCAATACGAAATCAAACCTGTTTACGGCTGGGGAAACTCCGACGAACTCCAAAAATCCACGGCGGGAATGCTATCTTTTTTGCCAGTGTTTGAGCCTGGATGGCAAATTTTAATGGCTCACGGTTTAGCCACGGGTTGGATCGATTGGAACGGCGAACGCTATGAATTTAAAGACGCTCCCGCTTACACCGAAAAAAACTGGGGCGGTGCTTTTCCGCAAAAATGGTTTTGGATAAATTGCAATTGTTTTCAAGGCGAAAGCGATTTAGCATTAACTGCTGGGGGTGGCAAGCGGGGCGTGCTGTGGTGGATGGAATCGGTAGCAATGATTGGCATCCATTACCGAGGCAAATTCTACGAATTTGTGCCTTGGAATTCCCAAGTAACTTGGAATATTGAACCTTGGGGAAGCTGGAAAATGCAGGCGAGAAACAGCCAGTTTGAAGTTGAGTTAAGTGGCAGTACAAAAAGTTCTGGCACCTATGTGCGAACTCCTACAGCCAAGGGTCTGGCTTTTTGCTGCCGCGATACGACGCACGGCGAATTGCGCTTGCAACTGCGAGAATTGTTGGGGGGAAATGTTGAGAAAAATGGCAAGCAGCGCTCTAAAATTATCTTAGAGGCTCAAAGTTCTTTGGCCGGTTTGGAAGTTGGCGGCGGGCCGTGGGATGCAGTTTGGCGATCGAATTAAGTCAGTAGTCATTAGTCATTAGTCATTAGTCATTAGTTAAATGTCTATTAATTACTGACTGCTGAGAACTCACAACTGCCAACTGCCAACTGCCAACTGCCAACTGTCAACTGTCAACTGTCAACTGTCAACTGTCAACTGCCAACTGTCAACTGTCAACTGTCAACTGTATTCAGACTTTACTTTAAATTAAAGCCAATTTCTTCATTATTAATAGAGCCGTCGGGCATTATCGCTCCATTCAGCACCGCACCTCTGAGATTTGCTCCCGTTAAATTAGCGCCTTCTAGATTAGCATTGCTCAGATTTGTGACTTGTTTGGAACCTCGGAAAAAGAAGCTGTGCAAATCAGCATTTGTCAAATTAGTGTCTGCCAGATTAGCATATTGCAAATCAGCACCGTGCAGGGTCGCATCAGTTAAATTAGCTTGGGTGAGATTGCTTCCCCAAAGTCTAGAATCCAACAAATTAGCATCTTGTAAATTGGCGCGACTCAGATTTGCCAAAGTCAGATTAGCATCCCACAATTTTGTGCGGTTGAAATTAGCTTCGGTCAAATTGGCTCGACTGAGATCCGTGCCCAAAATATCAGCATTTGCTAAATTGGCGCTGGTGAGATCTGCGTCAGAAAGGTCAGCATTTTTTAAATTAGCACCGGACAAGTTGGCGCCGCTCAGGTTGGCACCGCTCAAGTTGGCTTCTTGGAGATTAGCTCCTCGCAAATCGGCAGCGCTCAAATCGCATTGCTTCCACAGAAAGCTGACGCACCAATTATCTTTTAATAGCTGACTCAGATCCTCGGCATTCGCGGCAATCACAGGAGGAGTTAAGTAGAGACTAAATAGGGCGATCGCGAATACTGTCGCGAAGAAAGTTTTTAACGTCAGAACTATTTTCATTGACACTAATTGCAATAGATTCTTGATGTGTAATCAGAGCATATCAAAGAATAAGCAACTTTCATCGGCAATATTACTCAAAAATATCAGTGAAATGTCGATCGCCCTTAGCCCAGCCCCCAACTTAACTCGGCGAGTCGCGGGTGAATCCTCTTACCTAGAAAATGGGTTGCTTCACAGATGCGTCGGTGCTAGAGATTTTTTTTCCCTAAACCCTGTATCAGATGCTCGCAAGTGCGATCGGAATTTACTGATAGCATATATTGCGACAATGCAAGAAGCTGTTGCCCATTTAAATTGTATATTTTAATAAACTATTCTCCTCCAGCGTCAAATATTCTCAACCTCTTCCTCTCTCCCTCTTTCTCTGGTGAATCTGGCTAGCAAAAATAAATTGTTCAGTTCGCTTAAAACTACGAAATTTAGCGGTTTATAGACGCAATTATCCTTGGTTGTGACTGGCGTCACGAACTAAACCCAACTGTCATCACACAAATCAATCCCCGAGCATCACCAAATCTCCTCAAACTTATCACCTCCCCGAGAGTACGGATATCACTGTCAGTAGCTGAAAGATGCAAGAAAATTAGAGCATACAGTTAAACACCCGCCCTCCCATGCGTACTATCCCCTTTCTCCCGAGTCAATTAGCTGTCACAACTATTTTCAATTCGATCGAATTTTTGGGATTCGCCAATACTTCAGGTAAAGTATTTTCGGGCGAGCAAGCCCAAGCGCGACAAGAGGCAAATTTAGACGTTAGCACCAAGAAGGTTTACAGTGCAGGTTTAAAAAGTCTCGAACAAAAGGACTTGCACGCTGCGATTAAAAATTTCACCGCCACAATAAACATTAATCCGCAATTCGCACCAGCTTACAACGATCGCGGTGTTGCCCGCTACAGATTAGGCGACAAACAGTCTGCGATCGCCGATTTAACTACCGCCATCGAACTCAATCCCTATCGAGCCAAGTATTACAACAATCGGGCGTTTATGCTAGCTGGCTCAAAAGATTATGCTGGGGCGATCGCAGATTACAACTCAGCACTGATGCTCAACCCCAATTTGGCTCAAGCTTACTTTAACCGAGGCACTATCCACTTGCAAATGGAAAATTCCCTCGCAGCACTAGCTGATTTTGAATCAGCAATTCGCCTCGATCGCAATTTTGCCAAAGCTTACTTCAACCGAGGAGTGACTAGATATAAATTGAGAGAAGTTCAAGGAGCATTTGAGGATTTTCAGAAAGCAGCAGGGCTATTTAAGCAGCAATCGAGAATGGATTGCTATCAAGATGCTGTCTCTAAACTTAGAAAGTTATGTTATTAATTAAATTTGGCATAAGCCATAAAAAATAGATTGTATAACCAGGGGCTGGCATCTAATAAAAGATATGGATATTGAGCCGAAAAGTATTAGAAATTGGGTCGAGTTGAACTCAACCCAATTCACTTAAAACTACCCAATTCTTAAGGCTACATCGCCAGTGGGTAGGTCATTAGGACGAGGAACAATCGGAGACAAAGGAATTGCAAAAACTGCATTTCTGACGGAATCGACAGTAGCATTTTTTACAATAGCAGGAGACCCAGCTAAGTTAATTAAAGTATCGCTGCCAGATTGAGTGAATGTGGTATCCGATAATTTTCCTGTCAAAGCAATGCGATCGCCTTCACCTGGTTTAAAATCAAGTATTGTATGATTCGTTGGGAGTAGCAGAATAAAAGGCAGACTCGCAGGATCGACTCCGACCAAAACAAAAGTATCTGCACCACTACCTCCGGTGAGAGTATCGTTGCCTGTATCCCCAATCAAAATATCATTGCCATCGCCACCATTTAAGACATCATTCCCTTGCCCACCCCGTAAAAAGTCGTTACCAGCATCGCCATTAAGAGTATCGTCGCCGAAATTTCCGTTGATAATATCGTTGCCAACACCACCGCTAATTAAGTCGCTACCTTTGCCACCTCTGAGAAAATCGTCGCCTGCTTCCCCGGTGATAGTGTCGTTGCCTTTGCCGCCGTTAATGGCATCATCAATCGATGAACCGATAATGCGATCGTTGGCGCTACCTCCGCGCACGCCGCTGGGGTTTTGCTGAGAGTCTTGGGCAGTGACTTGATAGTTGTTCGGCGTATTAGGCAAGTTGAGCGATCGCAAAGGCAGATTTACAAAATTAGTATTATTCACAAAACTATTCAACACAGCAGCATTGGGAATAATACTCGAAACCCGACTGGGGACAATCCCTGCAACAACTTTGGCACTCGAAATGCGATCGCCCTGCTGCACCGCATTAACCGTCTCAAAACCTTGAATTACATTGCCAAAAACAGCATAATTGCCATCCAAAAACGGCAAAGCATCCAAAGTAAAATAGAACTGCGAAGAAGCCGTATTTAAACCACTATTAGAACGAGCCATTGCCACCGCCCCTTTCGTGTGAGGCAACTGTGGCTTTTGCGTGACAACTTGGTTGTAAACTGGCTGTGCCGCCCCTTGCGGCTTGATTTCCAAAGGAATAAAACGCGCCTGATTAGTATCCGGATCGATAAAATTACCCGTTCCCAATTGACCCGCCGGAATGCTAGTATCCTTGCTGCGCGGATCGCCCCCTTGCACCACAAAAGGATCCGGCTGGCGCACAACTCGGTGAAACATCACCCCATCGTAGGTGCCACGTTCAACTAAATCAACAAAATTTCCCCCAGTAATCGGCGCATTAGTGCCATCTACTTCGATCGTCACCGGTTGACCATTAATTACCTGGACTACTGTAACTTTGCCTGTTAACGGGAGTGCAGCGCTCATAAGTAAATTGCTATTTGAGTAAGTGATATTTCGGTTTGATACCAAATCCTGGCTAAATGTTCCCTTTATTTCCTAGCCAGCAGAAGCGGGCATCCTCTGTATAAAAGCGGTTTTAAACACCGAATCATCAAAGGGGTGGGTAACTCAGATTTAGCAAGCACAGCAGAATCCCCACACCATACCTGTACTCAGGTTAGTGTGGGATGAATGCGAGGCAATGAGGAATTGACCGACGAGCAATATTGAACGCAGTTCAATTAGCGATGTCGGTCGGTGACTCATTGCCAATCTTTGATGTTGGCAATGAGTCAATCAGCTCTTCAATGACTTGAGTCATTGTCTTATCGGATTGAACAGCATATAGCCGTAACTTATGGAAACGTCGCTCAGACATCCTTAATCTTAATTGTTTATTTTTCATGTGGCTACACAATGGTTACACAATCATGCTACCATAGTGCTAACAGGAGGTAAAAGCAAATGAGGACGGCATACCAGTACAAATTACGCCCAGGCAAACAACAAGCAATAGAATTAGACAGGTGGTTGTCTATGCTTTGCGCTCAATATAACTATTTGTTGGCAGATAGATTTAACTGGTACGAGCAAAATCGTTGTCCTATCAATGCTTGTCCTCTTGTTTGTCACCTTCCAGAATTACGGGACAATCCCGATTACTACAGTCAAAAGAAAACACTACCTAACCTCAAGAAAACTCATCCTTGGTATGGCGAAATTTACTCGCAGGTTCTTCAGGATATTGTCAAGAGAGTCAAGGTAACTTTTGATAGATTCTTGAAGGGTGACAGTAACGGAAAACGTAGTGGCAGACCAAGATTTAAGTCTCGCAACCACTACAGAACCTTTACCTATCCTCAAATGAAGGATGGATGCTTGCAAAACAATTTAATCAATCTTCCGATGTTTGGAAAAGTTAAGGTTGTTTTGCATCGTTCCATTCCGAATGGTTTCAAAATCAAAACTGCTTCTGTCACTAAAAAAGCTGACGGTTACTATTTAACCCTCAGCCTGGAAGATGCGACAGTGCCAACAATTAAACCAGATTTCAATCCAGATTTAATAACTGGTATCGATGTTGGCTTAAAGGAGTTTTTGACAACTTCTGAGGGTAAAACTGTTGCTATACCTCAACATTATCGCAAATCTCAAAAACGTTTAAAAGTTATTCAGAAGCGTGTTTCCCGTCGTAAAAAAGGAAGCAATCGAAGATTAAAAGCGGTAAAACAGTTGGGCAAGCAGCATAAAAAAGTTGCCGACAAACGTAAAGATTTTCATTTCAAAACTGCTAACAACTTGTTGAAAAAATATGATGTTGTCGCGGTTGAAGATTTGAATGTCAAAGGACTTGCGCGTACATGGTTGGCAAAATCTGTTCTTGATGCCGGATGGTCAAGCTTTCTGTCGATACTGACAAACAAAGCCGAAAATGCTGGTTTGTTGGTTATCCCTGTTAAAGCGTCTGGTACAAGTCAAGATTGTTCTATTTGTGGCGTTAAAGTTCCTAAGAAGCTACATGAGAGATGGCACGACTGCCCCCATTGTGGATGTAGTCTTGACCGCGACCATAATGCAGCAATAAATATCAAAAACAGAGCGGTAGGGCATTCCGTTCTTAAAGCTCAGTTAACGTCCGAAGCAATAGCTGGAGTCGCTGAGAAGCCTACACTGTACTGTACGAGCGTCAGTGTAGGAGTATGTCACTATTAGAAGCAATTCGCGAATTGCCCCTACCCATTTAATCAGAAAACTGTAAACTTGTGTTAAGTACAGTTCTACTTGTTAATTTATGATTTCCCGGCGCAAGTTTTTTAGCACTTTATTGGCAATTTGTCTAGCCCTTCTGAGTTTCAACTTTGCCCCTCCAGCCTTAGCCCTCGGTGGCAAGCTGCCGGCGGTGAATCAAGCCGCACCAGACTTTAGTCTACCGACAAACAGCGGCGACGGGCAAATCTCGCTGTCCGATTATCGCGGTAAATGGCTCGTAGTCTACTTCTATCCCAAAGATTTTACATCCGGTTGTACGATCGAAGCGCGTCGATTCCAGCAAGACTTGCCGAAATACTTAGCAAAAAACACTCAAATCATCGGCATCAGCGCTGATGATGTCAACTCCCACGCAGAATTTTGTGATTCTGAAGGTTTGAAATTTCCGCTATTAGCAGATACCGACGGCAAAATAAGTAAAGCTTACGGTTCTTGGATGAGTTTTATCTCTTCCCGGCACAGTTTTATTATTGACCCTGAAGGAATTTTGCGGGAAACATTTGTTAAAGTTAATCCCGCCATTCACTCCAAAGAAGTGTTAGCTCGTTTAGGCGAATTGCAGACTAACAGCTAATATTGTGTCACCTCGAATCACCGCAATCAAATAGGTTCGTAGTGAGGACTTTAGTCCTTCCCCTCTGTTTTCAGAGAACTAAAGTGCTGACTGCGAACCCCAATCAGATAGGTTCGTAGTGAGGACTTTAGTCCTTCCCCTCTATTTTCAGAGAACTAACGTGCTGACGGCGAACCGCAATCAAATAGTTTCATAGTGAGGACTTTAGTCCTTCCCCTCTATTTTCAGAGAACTAATATCAATTCCGGCTGCGCCGGAATGACAAGCGAGGACACGGCAGTGCCGTTTCCCTACCGTGATTAATCGTAGGGACACGGCACTGCCGTGTCCTGATTTCGGGTAATATTAATTCAGATGCAACCGGAATTGATATAAAGTGCTGACGGCGAACCGCAATCAAATAGGTTCGTAGTGAGGACTTTAGCCCTTCCCCTCTATTTTCAGATGACTTTAATCCTCACAACGAAAGTTATCATGGTTATTTTACAAGAGACGATAAATGGTAACCAGACAAGCTGTAGAGCAAATCTAAAATCGCCTGTCTCGCCATACTCAATGAGAATTGAACTT